>JALZAJ010000542.1 GCA_030948465.1 Bacteroidota bacterium | reverse complement strand
TTTCGAAATGCCTCTTGCTGCTTCAGAGCCTGCGTAAAGTGCAACTTTATTTAACTTCTTCGCCTTTATTAATTCTTCCAGCAATACTACATGACCTAATGTATTGGTGGCGAATATTTGTGTTGCCACTTCTTTTTGTCAATGCTGTTGGAGTTTTGCCGCCGTTACCTCCGGCATTCAAAATTAAAGCATCAATAGGTTCTTTTAATGATGCTACTGCTGCTTTTACAGAAGCCGGGTTTGACACATCCATAATTATAATTTCAAAAATAGATTTGCCTGTACTCTATTCAAGTTCTTTTTTAGCTGCTTTTGCCTTACTCTCGTTTCTGCAGGCGAGATAAATTTTTTCGGTTCCCTCTAATAATGCTAATTGCCTTGCGACTTCTTTTCCTATGCCGGCTATTTGCACCTGTTATCATTATAGATTTATTCATGCGCTAATTCTTTTTTAAGATGATAAATTTATTTATACTAAAGCCATCCCGCCATCAACATTCAGTTCAACACCAGTGATAAATTTAGAATCGTCCGATGCTAAAAATAAAGCTGCTGCTGCAATTTCTTCAGGCTCGCCAATCCTGTTGAAAGGTACCATTGATATCATGGCATCTACCATTTCTTTAGGTGCATGTGCCATGATGGCTGTATCAATTGGGCCCGGGCTTATAACGTTCACGCGTATCCTGCGTTTTTTTAATTCAACAGACCAGGTGCGGGCAAATACACGCAAGGTAATTTTGCTGGCACTGTAAATGCTCATGCCTTCCATTACTTTTGCAATGGCAGCAGTACCCGTCATTATAATGGAGCCGCCGTCTTTAAGTAAAGGCAACGCTTTCTGCACGGTAAACAAAGTTCCTTTTGTATTAAGATTAAAATTTTTATCAAAATGCTCTTCAGTGATAGCGCCTATTGGAAAACCAAATTCACCAACGCCGGCACTTGCGAATAAGATGTCAATGTTTCCTTTTTCTTTTTTCACGATGGCGAACAAATTATCAAGGTCATCAAGTTTTGATGAATCACTTTGTACACCGGTAACATTTTTACCGATTGATTTTACGGCATCGTCCAGTTCCTGCTGCCTGCGCCCGGTAATAAAAACATAAGCGCCTTCTTCGACGAATAGTTTTGCTGTAGCTAGTGCCATTCCGCTTGTAGCGCCGGTAATTACGGCCACTTTATTTTCAAGTTTTTTCATTTGACTTTTTATTAAATTTATTTGTAACGAACGTTGCAAATGTAATGCGTACTGAAATGATTATTGCAAATAATTTTTGAATTGCGTCTAAACAAGCGTACTTAAAATATGATTGGAGATCTGGCGAAGCTCTCTTTTGCTGAGAGAAAGCATCCCTGTAATTCTTAAGCCTTGCAGGGAGGAAAACAAATAAAGTGCGATTCCCCTGGCTTCTTTTTCAACAGGTATTTCGCCAGCCACCTGGGCTTTCTTAATCAACGCAGTGAAAGTTTTTACATAAGCGTCTTTTCTCTTTATCAAGAACTGATTTAATACAGGATCCTGATTAGCGAGCTCTGTTGTAGTATTTATAATAAAACAACCTTTACTCTTTTTATCGGATAGTACTTGTCTTGTCAGGCTTTCAAACAAACTGCGGAGGGCAGTAAGAGCCGACGGTGCATTTTTAAAATGAATATCGGAGCTAATTTTTTGAATATTTTCGTAAAGTTCAAGCGCTTTTAAAAAAAACTGGTTTTTATCACCATAAGTATTATAGATACTTGAGCGATTAATGCCTGTTACTGTTTCGAGGTCTGAAATAGAAGTTCCATTATAACCTTTTTCCCAAAATAAGGATAAGGCTTTTTTTAATACTTCTTCATTATCAAACATCTCTTTTTTTGGCATTTAAAAAACTTTGATGCAAATTTAGTTTAAAGAAAAGGATATCATAGAAGCCTTATCCGCTATACCTTGTGTGACGCAAAGGTCAATGTAAAAGTCGTGATCGGTTGTAGTGTTGACCAATCAATAACGATTTGTTGCAGAAGTTGGAAGAAATTTTAACGAATATTTCAACAGCGAAAAATCGTTAACGCAAGGCATGCCAACTGTTCAATATCTTTCAGAACAATTAATTATATCTTGAGTGATATGTTGCGTTCCCTTACCAGTCAAAATGCGCAGCAACATATACATAATAAACTTATCGAAAAGGCAAAAGAGAACCTATCCGCCACCAGTTTATCAGTAAGGGAGATTGCTTATGAATTGGGACTTCGAGCATCCGCAATCATTCAGTAAGTTGTTTAAAACAAAAACGAATTTTTCTCCATTGGAATTCAGGTAGTCTTTTAATTAATGCGACGACAAAACCGGTATTGCCAACTTCGGCTTGCATCAATAGCTGATGAATATATCGTGCCACTAACTTGCCGCATGACTTAAACTATTTGCAGCCGGGCTTGCCATCTGACACCTAATCTGCCCAATTCCTGCTGTTCGAAGTGCAAACATTTCGAATAGCAGTTTGGACAATGAATGCTTCATCGCTGGTAGATCAACAGGCGCTGCTGCCGGATTTTATCATCCACTGTTATACGCACCGAATACATGCCTGCTGCTAAACTTTTACTTAAGTTCATATTCTTAAACAGCACACCATGTGCCATAGGAATATTGTTAGTAATCACCAATTTCCCCTGCGCATTATACACCTGCACAATAGCATCCCTGTTTAAATCTTCATTCAATTTCATATTAATAACAAAATTGCCTGATGTAGGATTGGGATAAATGCCGAAAGATGTTTTTTTAGTTGCAATCAGTCCTTCTTTACCTGCAATTACACTTGTACTGCCTGCAACCTCGTCATCGGTTGAGGAAAAATTTCCTGTACAATAAATATTTCCGGAGCCATCAACATCTATGGAATTGCGTATATCCTTGCCCGTTGAGCTTACACTATTAGCCCATATAAAATTGCCGGAAGCATTTAATTTTAGAATAAATACATTGCCAAGAGAGTAAGGTGTTGGCGTTAAACCGGGAGCTTCAAAATCTGCAGTTCTGGCAAGCGCTCTTTTAGTATAAACATTTCCAGCAGCATCAGAACGGATAGCAGTAAAGTTGCCATTCATCGCTTTATCAAGCGTTACGCTTTTAGCCCATATAAAATTGCCGGCAGCGCCTGATTTTTGTATAACTATATCTTTTGTGCCTGCGTCATGGCGAATGGTATAAACATTTCCGGAGGCATCTTTAAATATATTATGGCTTTTACCAGGAGAATTACTAGCACCATCACCTGATTCTGTTCTTTTAGCCAATTTCAACGCAGGCGATTGTGCAATAATTGTGTGCCACAAAAAGAGCACGCTAACTATAGCGAAGAAAAATTTTGTTTTCATTATTTATGTTTTAAAAAGGTTTAATAAAAAGATTATGATTTGGGCATGCACAGTTATCAGTTAGAATAGTTTTATGTGAATTGAAAATGTCATAATTAATAATAAAAGCGTTTTAATTTTAAAGGGTTTTACAATGACTTAATGACAAATGACAATTGACTTGACAATAGAACCGCCCACTTCATTTATAAACTCCTCGAAGCTGCGTCGGCGGCTATTGCGAGACCCATCACATAGTTGAAGAACTGTTGACTCTGTCCTTTGTAAAGGCCAGTCTTAATGCCGGCTTGAAACAGATGCACTGCACCGCCATTGAGTGTGCCGGTAGGCCGTACAACGCTGCAAAGGGGCAAATCGGTACTGATGAACTTGCAGGGATGCGGAATGTGATGGCCGTCAATGTGGTTTATCGAAACGTCAGGAAATACCAATCCGTTGCCGGAGATTGGCTTAATTCCTTCGAGCGACTGGTGGAATGAGCAGAAGAAATACGCTTCTGTAGGCCCAATGCTGGTGAGAATGCGAAGCACTTCCAGGTTGGTGACTTTAGGGATTAGTGACGGATAAATACTTGTACCACCCTGCTCTGTCGCGGCAAAATGGAATGCTGCGGAGCTGGCAATAAGATGTATTTCATTCTCTGTGAGCGGCTTGTCATCAACCGGAATGAGGGGCTTGTCAATAATATCAACGAACTGTGGGTAAGTATCTCCGAAATCAGGATTGCCGCTATCGCGATAACGCAGATACCAGCTTGTATCCACACTAGTATTCAAAAGGTTGGTGAGTCTGCCTATCTGTTTAGCCCCTTTTGCTTTGCTGCTTGGCAGCGTACGGAAGGCATCAAGGTTAGTCGGCGTAAAACCGTGGGCGACGAGGAAGGCGTTTATGAATTTGGCATGGCTGCGCTCATCGCCGGCCACATCGCACACATAAATACCGAGATCATCCTCGATCGTCTTTAGGGCAGCTTGATACGCCGTGCCGCCATCGGCCAGATCGCAGTATTGATCCCAGATATCAGTTTCTATTAACTCGGCCGCGGCAAGAAACTGAAGGATCGCTACATCTCCCTTAGTTATTCCTGGTCCTCCGCTGGGAGATGCAAAGGCCGATAAACCATTGAATGTGCCAAGCCCCAGCCCGGCGCCGGCAAGCGCGCCGCCCCGAAGAAAAGAACGGCGGGATGTCGTTGATTTGGGTTCAATCAAATTTTGATCTCCAAATGTGTCGATTTGTTTTGTCATTGTTTTAAATTTTTTTAATGGTTTGAATTGATTTTATTTTTTAATTGTTTCTTTAGCTTTATGTTATATTCTTACCCCATTCCTTAAATCTGCTTTTTTAAATAAAAGGTTGCTTGCCTTTAAAATAAATTATGGTGCAAACTTCAATATACCTGCCTATTTCTAAAAAAAAATTACATCAACTAAAGAGATTACTTGATTAAGCATGGTTTATCAAGTATTTTGCTTGCTTAGTGTAACAATATTTTATAAGTAAAAGGGTGTATTACCTTTGTCCATAAGGACTCCCTTGGAGAATAAAATATTTTGCTTACACAAAAAAATCTTTTACATCATATCATTTTTTGGTTAGGTATATACCTG
>JALZAJ010000528.1 GCA_030948465.1 Bacteroidota bacterium | reverse complement strand
ATACCGCCAAAGAAAATCCCGAGCGGAACGGTACGTTTCGGATTTTTGAATTCACCACTTACACCAAGCGATGTTTCAAAACTGGCAAAGGCAAAAAATAGAACAAGGGCTGTATCACCAAATGTCTTTATGGATGGAATATGTTCCCAATGCAAATTGGCAGAATTAATTTTACTAAACCCGAAGATGATTATCGCCAGCAGTGGCAACAACTTTATTACTGTGACCATTTTCACAAGAACAATACCTTGTTTTGCCCCACGCACATTTATTACGATTATTAAACCAATCAATGTAAAAAACAATACCGCCCGTACTAGCGGGTTTGTAAAAGCGGGAAATATTGCAGACAGTGAATCAGCAAGGATATTCATAACCGCAGCGCTGCCTAAAATGCCCCAGCCGAAAAAGTATAACCAGTTAATGATGTAACCAGGAAAATCGCCAAATGCGGCTTCTACATAAGCATACGAACCGCCGCTGCTTGTAACAAGGCTGCCGATTTCAGCATAGCAAAGCATAATAGCAGCCATCATAATACCGCAAAAAATATAACCAAATACCCCGAAGGCGCCCATCTCAATGCTTACAATTGCCGGCAAGGCAAATATGCCTGCACCAATTACGACACTGACAATATTAAATGCCAGGCCCGGCACGCCTATCACACGTTTTAAGCCTTCATCTGTTTTTGTTTCTGGCATATCTTACCGGGTTTATTAATGTTTTAAAGAAGAGAACATCTCTCTATTTGTTTCAATCAATCATTTTTTAAGTGATAATCTTTTCTTAAGACCTGCAAAATTTTTTCATTTGCTTTTATGTAATCATTCAACTGCAATGTTCTGCTTGATACGTTCATCGTTTTGTAAAACATTACCATATTTGCTGCTTCGCTTCTATTAAAAGAAGGCAGGTTTAAAATGCTCGCTTTTATAAGCGTATCGCTGTTGCGATAGAGATTGAGAAGATCCAGGAAATATGCACTTTCATTCATCTTACGCACATTATCTATCCATTTAAAATCATAATGCCCGAGAAGAAATGGCTTGACAGGATTTGCGAAGAATTGGTATTCCTGTTCGTTGCGGTAGCGAACATTATTAATCGCTACGGAAATGTCTCCGAAAGATTTTTGCAATTCAGGGTCTTTAAAATACCTGAGAGAACCGGAACTTTTCAGTTGATTAAGTACGCCATCTTTTGGTTCAAACGTGAAGCTATTTATCAGGTAAAATACAGTTGTATAAGCCGGGTAAAATTCTTTTGGAAGATCGGTTAACGAGCTATCTTTTATATAGCTATACAAATAATCACAATCTCTTTCTTTACTCAGCCGCGCATTTATCTTTTTTGTGAAGGCGATTGAATCAGCATAAAATTCGGCATACAATTCTTCGGCATATTGCTTTTCACGCTCATGTTCGGCGCCGGTTTCGCGGATATTCTCTGCTACGAAACCAAGGAACACGGCAAGAAAAAGCATAAAAAATTCCAACACATATTCAGCCAACTTCTTTTTATGTGTTACGTGATGAGGATGTTTTTGCACTTCCATATTACCTAAGTCTGATCTTTGATTAATAATTTCTTCAGTTACGTTTGGCGATTCACGATTTATCTTTTCAGAATCGTCTTGCTCTTCATCTTTCGGAGTTGGTTCTATTTTTTCATCTTCACCCATTGTTCAAATTATATTCTTTCTACCATGGTTGAACTTATCTTGCTGCTTTTAGTTTCCGGGGGAAATAATTTGTTTCTTCATTCATTCCTCAAATCGCTTTTATATAATATGCGCCTACGCATTATTCCGGTGTAAATAATTTTTCCATGGTTACTTCATTGTCCACTTCGCCAAGGTAATACTGATTTTGTATGGCCGGAAAAGTAGTAAGCAATGTGGTAAATATTGTTTTTTTAGTTTGCGTTGCCTGGCGAAAAACAGATTTTTTCATTCGCAGTTGTGCGGCATAGCTTTTGGTAATGGCAAAATTTTCTTTGGTAAACTTTGCTTCGCACAGGTTAATGGTTTGGTCGGCCCGATCAATAATCATATCAACTTGTGCGCCGGGAAGTGCATCATTGCCTTTGAACAACCAGGAGCTTGTAGTGCTGTAAATGCCGCTTATACCCAATGCTTTTTTTATTTGGTTGATATGCATCATACAAATATTTTCAAATGCATACCCGCTCCAGGCAGTAAAGCCGCTTTTGCCTGATAACAGTTGCCAGGTGCCTTTGCCGCCGCCTTTATTCGCCTTTATAAATTTTAAATAAAAGAGCGAGTACAAATCTGTGAGTTTATAAATGCCTTCTTTCTTTTTATTGATCAACGGATCATAAAAAGATACAAAATCACAGTCAACCAACTCCTCCAACGCTCTTGACAGGGAAGCCTCGCTAAGCCTGGTTTTAACAGCAATATCCTTTCTTGTTATGCCCTGCGCTTTTGATGCCAGTATTTCAATAATTCGAATATGGTTGCGGGCATTTTTAAAAAGAGAATGATACAATTGTAAATATTCTCCCTGCAATAATCCTTTTGGCGAAAAACAAATTTCATCTATCAACTGTGTGGCACTTTTGCCTTTTGTAATTTCTTTTAGATAAAACGGTATTCCACCCATAACCATATAAAGTTCTACAACCTGGTAAGGCGTTAATTTTGCGCCTTGTGTTTCCAAAAATGTGGCTGTATCATGCAAATTAAAAGGCATCAGTTTTATGCGTTGTGTTACCCTGTTATGCAGTCCGCCACGTGCATTAATCAATTTCTTTTTCATCCATGACGTCGCAGA
>JALZAJ010000210.1 GCA_030948465.1 Bacteroidota bacterium | reverse complement strand
CACCACCTATGAAAACAATTGC
Source organism: Bacteroidota bacterium (assembly GCA_030948465.1). Lineage (GTDB taxonomy): Bacteria > Bacteroidota > Bacteroidia > Chitinophagales > Chitinophagaceae > Ginsengibacter. Next base: position 9,737 of record JALZAJ010000210.1, on the reverse strand, counting down.
ACTTCTTTCACTGTTCGGGTTAGCGTGCCTGATAAACCAGGACGCATCTGCTCAGTCGGCTACATTTAGCTTACCGGTAAGTATTGGTAAAAATAATTGCGGCTCGGGCGCTGATTCGGTGTACTACTATAATTATAACTCTCCTAATTTATCCAATTCATTATCGCCAACGGGATGCAAGCCTGTCTTCAAACCAAAAGCGTTTACCACCGATGCGGCGGGAATTTCTTTTAACCCTGCCGACGGTCTTTTCTATTACCAATTGGTGGATTTCTCCACTAATCCCTGGACTACATACGTCTGGAGATGGAGCCCTTATGCTTGTCCATCAGTTCCATTAGATACATTACGTACATTCAACTCGGCGGTTATAGGAATAACCTTTGATGCAAATGGAATCGCCTGGCAAATGGATTTTTCCACAGGAATTAACCCTTCTACCGGCTCTCTTGAAGCTTATTTAAGTTCAGTGGACTTTAACACGGGTGTGCTGGGTCATAAAGACACGATGGATCTAACCGGGGGCGCCAAACTTTATACAGCCAATTCCGGAGATATTACCATGACCCCATCAGGACAAATGTATTTTGTAATTGATAATAAACTTTTCACTCCCGATTACCATAGCTATAATGGTCCAACAGGGCATATTACCTGCACCTATATCGATACTATAAAAAAGCCGGCCGGCACTTCAAGCTTGGTGGGCCTTGCTTTTGCAGATGGTGATTTGATCTCAAGCTATTCAACTGGTTGCCTTTATTCTAAGCTTGACCCCATAACCGGAGATTCTGCTAACGTTACCTATACCTACGGTGCGGGCCAGGGAATTTATGCTGTAGATATGACGCAGATCAATTCAGGTATTGGCTCTTCAAAGCAATTAGTATCCATAACACCTACCGGAACTCCTAACCAATATGATGTAGTATATGACGTTTTTGTAAAAAATTATGGAAATGTGCCCTTAACCAATGTTCAGGTAACGGATGACCTTACTTCCATAAATGGAGTTGGTAATGTCTCAAATGTCACTGCCTCGCTTACAGGCAATCCTGCAGGAGTTTCGCTAAATCCGTTATTCGATGGAAGCACTAATATAAATTTGCTGGCCTCCGGCCAAAATGTGCCTAACTATCCCGTTGCCAATAATAATTTTACGATTCGGATAATATGCAGGCTTTCTAATATTCAACCGGGCATCATCTATAACAATAGCGCGATAGCGACTGGAAATGGTTTTAATAATGTGGCGCTAAAAGATTCTTCAACCAACGGCCCAACTCCGGATCTTAACCAGAACGACAAACCAGATGATGTGGGAGAGGCTCAGCCAACTCCATTCCTGATTTCAATTACACCCATCACTCCTCCATGCAGTGTGCTGGGCACCATTTTATACTCAGAAGATTTTGGAACCGGCACCGGCTTATCATCGACCTTTGCGGGCACGGGAACATCGGCCTATACAGGCACTGCAACTGCGCCTGTGGCCATAAATAAATATTCCATAACCAATAACGCACAGAACGGAGACCCTTCCAACTGGATCAGTTTAACCGATCATACGGGTGGCGTAAATGGTCGAATGATGGTGATAAATGCAGACGCTTTAGCCGGAGTTATATATGAAGGAACTTTGCCGGTTGCTTGTCCGGGACAGCAATATTCTCTTTCCTTTTGGGCGGCCTTCATCGGCAATTCAAGCTATCAAACACTTTGTGATGGATTTGGCGGATTTAAGTATCCAAAATTATTAATAAGAGTGAGAGATGCGGGTACTGGATTAGTGGTAACCCAATTTACAACGGCCGATATTACCAGCACGTCCTGGTTGCAATACGGTATTAAATGGGTAATGCCGTCGGGTTACAGCAACCTGATCTTTGAAATTATAAATGCCGGCCCAGGTGGTTGTGGAAATGATCTTGCCCTTGACGATATAAAATTTGGGCTTTGCAGCCCGCTGCCTACTGCGAGTATAGATCCAATAACAGCCGGATGTATGGGCAGTTCCACCACTTTTTCAGGAAGCCTTTCTGATAATACCGTAGTGCCGGGCTCAAAAGACTATCAATGGCAAATAAGCAGCGACAACATCTCCTGGGCGAATATAAGCGGAGCAACATTATCAACATTTACAATAAATCCGGTAACTGCAGCAGATGCAGGAAAATATTACAGGCTGATAGTAGCGGCACAAGGTAATATTGGTTCCCCCGGTTGCCGATACATTTCCGCAGGTGTTTTATTAACAGCAAAATCATCATCAGTTGATCCGACATCTGCCACTAAGAGCAGGGGTGCCGTTTGCCCCGGCATTCCGGTCACTTTACAGGTGGTTGGTGGTTCATTGGGGACAAATGCAAACTGGAAATGGTATGCAGGAGCCTGCGGATCTGCCGTATTGGGATCCGGTATAACAATTACCGTAACACCATCAGTAACCACAACCTACTATGTAAGGGCAGAAGGAGATTGTAACGTAACCGCTTGCCAGGCAGTCACGGTTTTTATTTCCTGCGATATTGATAAGGATAAAGACGGCATACCGGATTTTGTGGAAAGCAATATGCCTGCGGCATTTGGCGATGCCGATGGTGATGGAATTATTAATGCCTATGATGTAGATTATCCTGGATTTGTTGATAATAACGGAGATTACATAAACGATAATTTTGAAGCGGACGGAGACTCTGATAATGATGGAATTCCGAATTACCTGGATACAGATTTTCCCGGCCGTATTGATACCAATGGCGACGGAGTAGATGATCGTTTTGATGCCGATAAGGATGGAATAATCAATATGCTTGATCTCGACAGCGATAATGATGGTATTCCCGATGTAGTGGAAGCAGGCGGTGTAGATGCCGATGGCGATGGAAAAATTGACAATTACTCCGATACCGACGGAGACGGTCTTTCTCAAAATGTGGACACAAATAATTCCGGCGCCTATAACTCGGGTGTTGGCCTTGGTTTACCCGACCTTGACGGAGATGGTGTTCCCAATTTTATTGACCTGGATAGCGATAATGATGGTATTCCTGATGTACGGGAAGTGGGTGGCGCTGATGCTAATAACGATGGAAAGATAGATGGCTTCACTGATTCAAATGGTGACGGCATTTCTGATAACCTACTTCTTGCAAACGCACTCCTGAAAACCGGACCGGATGTAAATAATGATGGTAAAGCTGACAGTTATCCTTATAAAAACATGGATAAGGACTCACGGGCAAATCCTTATGACATAGACAGCGACGGCGACGGAATTGTTGATGTAACTGAAGCGGGATTGCCGGATGCGAACATGGATGGATTTGCAGATGGAACTATTGGAGCAAATGGCTGGTCAACCACCATATCATCCATGCCATCATTAACTTTAAGAAATTCAGATGGTGATCCAAATCCTGATTACTTAGATATTGATAGTGATAATGATGGTATCACCGATAATATTGAAGCTCCTTCTACCCTGGGATATCTTCTCCCCACCGGTATCGATTCGGATGGAGATGGTCTTGATGATGCTTATGATAACAATTCCTTGTTTGGAGGTCATGGAATATTTGTGATTGATAAAGACGGCGATGGTATACCCGATTATCGCGACCTGGATACTGATGGTGATGGAGTACCCGATATACAGGAAGGAAATGATTGGAATTTTAATGGCCTTGCAGATGAAAATGTTACGCTAACGAATATAGATACTGACGCAGACGGATTGGACGATCGCTTTGATCTTGACAATACATCAGCAAAAGTAACTTCAAGCAATATTGGAAATGGCGGCTCTAATGCTGGAGATGCATCGCCGGGTACAAGAGCTGTAGTGCAGAAGACTCCTTCCGGCGCAGGAGATCGCGACTGGCGTTGGATTCCTTATGTGTTGCCTGTTGAATTTACCAGGTTGGAAGGTGCCCAGAAAAATAGTAATACAGTAGAGTTAAACTGGAACGTCATCGTTCCGGCGCCCATAAACCGTTTTGAAATTTATCGCAGTACTAATAACCAAAACTTTACTCTCACAGGCAGCTTATCTGCATTTGTGCAGCCAAAAGAATTGCAATCTTTTTCTCTGGAAAATGATATAAGCACCGTCAATTCATCAATCGTATTTTACCGGTTATTTGTGGTTGGCGTAAATGAAGAGCGAACTGCCAGTAATGTAATTGCTGTCAAGCTAAATCATCCAAAATCAACTGTAACTCTTATGCCAAATCCGGCATCTGAAAATGCTATCATTAAAATTCAGTCTGAAAAAGAAAGCCGTGCAGTGATAAGACTGATAGATAATATAGGAAGAACCATAATGACAAAACAAGCAAAAATTTTTAAGGGGAATAATTTAATTAAGTTAGACGGACTTGATAAATACAGCAATGGAGTTTATCATGTGCAGGTTCTGCTTAATGAGGAAATAATTAATATCAAACTGGGAATAATAAAATAAACAGTAAAGATCAAAATAGAAATGCCTTTTAGAAATGAAGAGGCATTTTTATTAAAAAACGGTACCCAAACTTATCGCTAATTTGCAGCCGGCATGTACACATTAAAAAAATCCCTGGGGCAGCATTTTTTAAAAGATGAAAAAATAGTTGAGAAGATCATAAGCTCCTTAAAAGAGCATGCATTCAAAAATTTACTTGAGGTAGGCCCCGGCGGTGGCGCACTTACCAGGCATCTTTTAAAAATACCAGGAATTCATTTGAAGGCCGTAGAACTTGATGGTGAAAAAGTGAATTATCTTTTAACACAATTTCCCGGACTCAGGGATAATTTAATCAATAAAAGTTTTCTTGAAATGGAACGCCCTTTCGAAGAGCCTTTTACCGTAATTGGAAATTTTCCATACAATATTTCAACGCAGATCTTGTTTAAAGTTTTAGAATGGAAAGAATATGTTCCCGCAGTGATCGGCATGTTTCAAAAGGAGGTCGCAGAAAGGGCTGCCGCCAAAGAAGGAAGCAAAGTTTATGGAGTGTTAAGTGTACTGCTGCAGTATTACTATAACGTGGAATATTTATTTTCGGTAGGCAACGAATGCTTTACTCCTCAGCCTAAGGTGCAAAGCGGCGTTATAAGATTAACTTCCCGTGGCAACTATTTGCCCGTGAAAAGTGAAAGAGCATTTTGGGTATTGGTAAAAACTGCGTTTAACCAAAGGCGTAAGACTCTTCGGAATGGGGTTAAAAGTCTATTTTCCAAAGAAGTATTAACAGACGAATTATTCAACCGCAGGGCGGAAACACTAAGTGTGAAAGAATTCGCAGCGCTTACATTTAAAATGAGCTGACTAATTTCATGAAATATATTGCCATCATTTTTTTTGTCTGTATTTCCATAGCTTCCTGTTACACACCGAGGTATGTTTATAGTCCTCCTGCCCAGAATATACCAGGATTAGCATTAAAAAATGATGTGGAATTATCGGCTAACTACGGTACTTCTATTAACCTATTTTCCATACGAGGTAATTACAACCGGGGTTTTGATTTGCAGGGAGCATGGGCTTTCAGCAATCATTTTGCATTGATGGTTAATGAAACTTTTCGATGGGAAAAAAATAGTACCAATGATACCTTTTTTCAGGGAGATAGCTCAGCGCTAACGTATAAAAGAGCTTTTACAGAAACCGGTGCAGGGTATTTTACGTCCATGAAAAAAAATAAAAAAATGCAGTTCCAGGTTTTCGGAGGTGCGTCTTTTGGTTCTTCAAAAATTTACGATGATTTTTTTTCAAATAGCATTCTCACGAAAAAATATCATCAAAGCCGCGTTACCAAACTTTTTCTTCAGCCTGCTTTCATTTTTAAACCGGGTGATAAATTTAATGCGGCATTTTCATCGCGCTTCACGGAAATTATTTTTTCACATATTCGCACTAACTACACACCGGCAGAACAAAATAATTATTTGCTCGACAGCATTACCGTTTCTCCTGTATTTTTTTGGGAGCCCGCTCTCACTTATACTTTTGGCTTTAAAAAAATTCCTGTAAAAATTCGCATTCAAGGCTCAGTCTCCATCTTGTTGAATCATCGTTTTGTTGAATACCGGAGTTCAAATATTGGGCTGGGGATTGTGTCGGATTTTAAGCGAGCCAAAGCAAAAAAAACGTCTGCTCCTAAAAACTAACGCTCCTTAATTTTTACTTTCTTTTAGTTGTAATTTTACTTATCCCTTAATCGCATTTAAGATTGTTGTATGGCAGCTCAAGCAATTCCAAAAGTAAGAATCGTAACCGCAGCCTCGTTATTCGATGGCCATGATGCTGCGATCAATATTATGCGCCGGATCATGCAAAGCAAAGGTGCAGAAATTATTCACCTCGGGCACAACCGGAGCGTACATGAAATAGTGGAATGTGCTATTGAAGAAGATGCACACGGTATCGCGGTTACCAGCTACCAGGGAGGCCATGTTGAGTTTTTTAAATACATGAAAGATTTATTGGAAGAAAACGGGTGCGGCCATATAAAAATTTTTGGCGGAGGCGGAGGAACTATTTTGCCAAAGGAAATTGAAGAGCTTCATGCTTATGGCATCACAAGAATTTATTCACCGGACGATGGACGAATCATGGGACTTGAAGGAATGATAGAAGATGTTGTTACAAAAAGCGGCCTTTCCCCGGCACCTGTAAAGGAAGGCTCGAACCTGACGTCCAACGGGAACGGACATTATAAGAATGGAAAGTATGCACTGGGCGAGTGGAAGGATATTAAAAAAATAGCGCGATCGATTACGCAGGCTGAAAATGGTGAGGTGGTTGAAGCCGTAAAACATAATTTTTCGACAGCTTCTATTGTTGAAGCGTCACCAGCTTCTACTTCTTCAATACTAACGCACACCTCTGGCCCGGAAGATCAGCAAAAGGCTGTTGTTCTTGGCATTACCGGCACAGGCGGTGCAGGTAAATCTTCCGTAACTGATGAAATAGTTCGTCGTTTTTTAAATAGCTATAATGATAAAACGGTTGCGGTCATTTCGGTGGATCCCTCTAAGAAAAAAACGGGCGGAGCCCTGCTTGGGGATCGTATTCGAATGAATTCAATTCATCATCCCCGTGCGTACATGCGGTCTCTTGCCACACGGGAAAGCGATAAAGCGCTTAGCAATTATGTACAGGAAGCCATTGATATTTGTAAAGCGGCCGGTTATGATTTCATTATTCTTGAAAGCGCCGGCGTTGGGCAGGGGGATTTGTCTATACTGGATCATTGCGATGTGAGCATGTACGTGATGACTCCGGAATATGGCGCCGCGTCTCAACTTGAAAAGATCAATATGCTCGATTACGCGGATATTATTTGTATAAATAAATTTGATAAAGCCGGCGCTCCAGATGCGTTGCATGATGTAAAAAAGCAATACAAGCGTAACCATTCTTTATGGTCTGCTAAAGAAAACGAACTGCCCGTGTATGGAACTACAGCCTCTCTTTTTAACGATGCCGGTATAAATAATTTATTTGATAACCTGGTAAAAACAATTGCTGAAAAAACGACTGTAAATTTTGGAAAGGTCAGCGCTTCCTTCGAAGGTTCTGTTAATACAGCAACGTCTGTAATTCCATCTAAGCGTGTGCGTTATCTTGCTGAGATCGCGGAAGAAATTGAAAGCTATAACAGGGAGGCAGCCGAACAGGCCGAGACCGCGTCGCAGTTGTACCAGGTAATTGGCGCTTCGTCAATACTAAAAGAAAGTTATTTTGAAGAAGGAAAGAACGAGCCCGCAATTGAAGCGCTGGAAGCAGTTGCTTTGGCTTTGAATAAGAAATTAACACCAGCTTCAAAACAACTTATTGATGAATGGGAAAATTTAAAAAGCACGTATCAAAAAGATTATTTTGAATATCATGTAAGAGATAAAATTATTAAACAGCTGCTTTATACTGAATCACTTTCCCATACAAAAATTCCAAAAATTGCTGTGCCGCGTTATAAGGATTGGGGCGACATTTTGAGATGGCGGTTGCAGGAAAATTTTCCTGGGCAGTTTCCATATACCGCCGGCGTGTTTCCATTAAAAAGAGTGGAAGAAGATCCTACCCGCATGTTCGCCGGCGAAGGAGGCCCGGAAAGAACCAACCGGCGTTTCCATTATGTAAGCGTGGGACAACCGGCAAAGCGCCTTAGCACTGCCTTTGACAGTGTAACGTTATATGGTGAGGATCCGGCCATCCGCCCCGATATTTATGGAAAAGTGGGCAACAGCGGGGTAAGTGTTGCCAGCGTTGACGATGCAAAAAAATTATACAGCGGCTTTGATCTTTGTGATCCCAAAACATCCGTGAGCATGACCATAAATGGACCAGCTCCTATGTTATTAGCATTTTTTTTAAATGCAGCGATAGATCAGCAATGTGAAAATTACATAATAGAGAATAGCTTACGGGAAAGGGTAAACGAAATCATTGAAACAAAATTTAATCCGGATACTCTCCCAAAATATATTGGGATCAATGGCGAACCGGTGCAGCCTGAAAAAGGGAAAATGGCCGGCCACTTGCCTAAAGGAAATGATGGGCTTGGGTTAAGGTTACTTGGCTTATCCGGTGAAGATGTTCTCGATAAAGAAGTGTATGAAGAAATAAAAGCGAAGGCATTGTCCGCTGTTCGGGGAACTGTTCAGGCGGATATATTAAAAGAAGACCAGGCGCAGAATACCTGCATTTTCTCTACTGAATTTGCCCTGAAATTGATGGGCGATGTGCAGGAATATTTTATTGAACAAAAGATCAGAAATTTTTATTCGGTTTCTATAAGCGGCTACCATATTGCTGAAGCCGGCGCCAATCCAATAACGCAGCTTGCTTTTACCCTGGCTAATGGCTTTACCTATGTGGAATATTATCTAAGCCGTGGAATGCAGATTGATGATTTTGCGCCGAACCTTTCTTTCTTTTTTAGTAATGGAATGGATCCCGAGTACAGTGTAATAGGACGGGTTGCCCGGCGTATATGGGCAAAGGCTATGAAAAATAAATACCAGGCAAACCCCAGGTCGCAAATGCTGAAGTATCACATTCAAACAAGCGGGCGAAGCTTACATGCGCAGGAAATTGATTTCAACGATATAAGAACCACACTCCAGGCACTATATGCCATTTACGATAACTGTAACAGTCTTCACACTAACGCCTACGATGAAGCGATAACAACACCCACAGAAGAAAGTGTGCGCCGGGCAATGGCTATTCAACTGATCATTAACCGTGAATTGGGAACTGCAAAAAACGAAAATCCTAACCAGGGAAGTTTTCTTATTGAAGAGCTTACAGATCTTGTGGAAGAGGCCGTTCTGGCTGAGTTTAACAGGATATCAGAAAGAGGCGGAGTTTTGGGCGCGATGGAGCGAATGTATCAGCGCAACAAGATCCAGGAAGAAAGTCTTTTTTATGAAACTCAAAAACACAGCGGCGAGTTGCCCATTGTTGGGGTAAATACATTTCTTAATAAAGCCGGTTCTCCTACCATTCTGCCGTCAGAGATTATACGCAGTACCAATGAAGAAAAAGATGGGCAGATAAAAAATGTACAGGCTTTTCACGAACGGCATAAAAAGGAAAGTGAATCTATGTTGAAAAGACTGCAAAGTGTGGCTATTAATAATGGAAATCTTTTTGAAGAATTAATGGAAACGGTGAAGCATTGTTCTTTGGGGGAAATAACCCATGCACTTTATGAAGTAGGCGGTCAGTACAGAAGGAACATGTA
>JALZAJ010000480.1 GCA_030948465.1 Bacteroidota bacterium | reverse complement strand
AAAGTTATTTTTGAATTTTCTTTATCCAGGTCCGCAATCAAAACATCTCCATTCTTAATATTTAAATTTAAAATTTCTTCTGCTAAAGGATCTTCTAAATATTTTTGAATCGCTCTATGCAACGGCCTTGCACCAAATTGAGAATCATATCCTTTCTCCGAAATAAATTTCTTAGCCTCTGCTGTGAGCTCCAGGGTAAGGCCAAGGTTATTGAGCCTCTTGGTAACCCCTTTCATTAAGATGTCAATGATAGAAAAAATATCGTCCTGCGTTAAATTATTGAATATCACTACATCATCAATCCTGTTTAAAAACTCCGGACTGAATGTGCGCTTTAAAGCTTTTTCAATTACCGCCTTTGTATTTTCCTCTGCATTCATAACTCTTGAAGCAGTGCTAAAACCAACTCCATCGCCAAAATCTTTTAACTGCCTTGCTCCTATGTTAGAAGTCATGATGATCATGGTATTCTTAAAATCAATTTTTCTTCCAAGGCCATCTGTAAGCTGGCCATCATCTAATACCTGCAAAAGAATATTATAGATATCAGGGTGGGCTTTTTCAATTTCGTCAAGAAGAATTACTGAATACGGTTTACGTCTAACCTTCTCAGTTAGCTGACCACCTTCCTCGTAACCAACATATCCCGGAGGGGCGCCAATTAATCTTGACACCGTAAATTTTTCCATGTACTCACTCATATCGATCCGTATAAGCGCTTCGTCACTATCAAACATATATCTTGCCAACGCCCTTGCCAACTCTGTTTTACCAACCCCTGTGGGGCCGAGAAAAATAAATGTTCCTATTGGCTTCTTAGGATCCTTCAGTCCCACCCTGTTTCTTTGAATAGCTTTTACAACTTTTTGAATCCCTTCACTCTGGCCAACTACGGCACCGGCAAGATCCTGCGCCATTCTGCGCAGCTTTTCAGTTTCAGCCTGCACCATTCTTTTAACCGGAATTCCGGTCATCATACTTACCACTTCGGCAATTGCTTCTTCATCGATCGGATAGCGCTTATTCTTACTTTCTTCTTCCCAGTCAGCCTTTGCTTTCTCCAGGTCTTCCTGTAATCTTTTTTCAGTATCTCTCAAAGATGCCGCTTCTTCAAAGCGCTGGCTTTTTACTACCTTATTCTTTTCGTGCTTGATATCATCTATCTTTTTCTCAAGCTCAACCACTTCCTGCGGTACGTTGATATTTTTAAGATGCACCCTTGCTCCAACTTCATCCAGCACATCAATTGCTTTATCCGGTAGAAGACGATCCGTCATATAGCGATCGCTAAGCTTTACACACGCATCAATTGCTTCTGCATTATAAACCACATTATGATAATCCTCGTATTTGCTTTTTATATTGGTTAGTATTTCGATGGTTTCCTGTACACTGGGTTGTTCCACCATTACCTTTTGAAAGCGACGATCAAGAGCCCCGTCTTTTTCAATATACATTCTATATTCATCGAGGGTACTGGCTCCTATGCATTGCAGCTCACCGCGGGCGAGAGCCGGTTTGAATATATTGGATGCATCGAGAGAACCGCTGGCGCCACCCGCACCCACTATAGTATGTATTTCATCAATAAATAAAATAACATCACGGTTTTTCTCAAGTTCGTTCATAATAGCTTTCATTCTTTCTTCAAACTGGCCCCTGTATTTAGTTCCCGCTACGAGTGCAGCCAGGTCAAGAGAAACCACTCTTTTATCAAACAAAACCCTGCTAACTTTCCTTTGAATAATGCGTAATGCAAGACCTTCAACAATCGCCGTTTTACCAACTCCCGGTTCTCCAATCAGTATAGGGTTATTCTTTTTTCTACGACTTAATATTTGCGAAACTCTTTCAATTTCTATTTCTCTTCCTACAATTGGATCGAGAGTTCCTAATTCAGCGAGCCGTGTAATATCTCTTCCAAAATTATCAAGCACAGGAGTTTTTGATTTCGCCTGCGCCGCAGCTCCTTTCGAAGTTCGCTGCTGAGAATACGATTTTCTTTCTTCATCAAACTCTTCTCCTTCGTCGTCCTGAAATTCAGCTTTTGGGTCTGTTTTCACATAGCCTAATTCATTTTTAAACATATCATAATCTACGTCAAATTGGTTAAGGATTTGGGTTGCAATGTTTTCTTTATTTTTTAAGATAGACAACATGAGATGTTCACTTTCCACAAGCGGGCTTTTATTTGCTTTCGCCTCAAGCACGGTGATTCTGATAACTTTCTCAGCTTGTTTTGTAAGGGGCAACGAATTGATATTAGCGATATTTTTTCCGGTTTTATCCTTTACAGCCAATTCTATTTCTTTTCTTAATTCGTATAAGTCAACATTCAGCGCCTTTAAAATTTTAATAGCAGTATTCTCTCCATCTCTTATCAGGCCGAGAACCAGATGCTCAGTGCCGATGAAATCATTGCCTAAACGCAACGCCTCCTCCCTGCTATAGGAGATTATTTCTTTTACCTGGGCGGAAAAATTATTATCCATATAATTAGATTTAATACTTAACATTAATACTACACAATAATAACGAATAAATTCTACTATTAGTTCCTAAAACAAATGCACAGGATGTTGAAAACCATGCAAAAAAAGGTTAAATTAAAACTTAGAATTGATCCTTAAAATTAATTTTACTTAGATGAATTTCTCAAAAATTACTTTAAAATAAATCACCTTTTCTTTTAATATCTTTGAACAGAAGGCATTGAATCTAAAAACTAATTCTTTTCTATGAAAGTCAAAATTGATACCAAAGAGAAATTTCACGTTATAACCATTGAAGAGCTTGTGTTATCTGCTAATATGACAGAAGATCTCGAAAAGTTACTATTATCTTACATCGATAAGAATCCGAAAAATGTAATCCTTAACTTCGAAAATGTGCAACAAATTAATGAACTAACTGCAGAAACCCTATCGACTATACAACAAACATTTTATGATTCAAATTGTTCTCTAGTCATTTGCAAATTGCAACCTGAAGTTGAAACGTTTTTAGATGAAAAAGAGTTGCTTGAAGTAATGAATATAACGCCAACAGAGAGTGAGGCATGGGATATTGTGCAAATGGAAGAAATTGAACGGGAATTGTTTTGAAGCAGGCCGATACTTGATACTTGATACTTGATTCTTGATACTTGATTCTTGATAACTTGATAATTGATAATTGATACTTGATACTTGATACTTACTATGCTTGCTGTAACTATTTTAGGAAATAATTCTGCGGTGCCTGCTCATAACAGGCATCCCACTTCACAAATTATACAAACCCAGGATTATAAATTTCTTGTGGATTGCGGTGAAGGAACACAAATGCAAATGCTGACCTATAAAATAAAACCGGGAAAAATCAACCACATATTCATCTCTCACCTGCATGGCGATCATTATCTCGGGCTGACAGGGCTTCTCACCACACAAGGACTTAATAACAGGAAAAATGAACTTCATATTTATTCACCCCGTTTTCTGAAAGAAATAATTGACCTTCAATTTAAAGTGGCTGGTGCGAATCTTCCCTACGCTTTACATTTTCACGTGCTGGAAAAGGAGGGCATTATCCTGGAAGATAAAAAGTTAGTGATTGAATGTTTTAAAGTAAACCACCGGATAGAATGCTGGGGATTTCTTTTCAAAGAGAAAAAAAATAGTAGAAAGATCGATCCGCAAAAAGTAGCTCAATTTAATATTCCTTCTTCATTTTATGAAAGGCTGCAGGAAGGAGAAGATTATGTTTCCGGCTCAAACGAAATAATAAGAAATGAATTACTTACCACTCCGGGTATGGCGCCAAAATCGTATGCGTACAGTGCAGATACCGGGTACTTTGAATCCATCGTAACAAAAATAAACGGTGTCGATTTATTATATCATGAATCAACATACCTGGGCGACCTGGAAGAAAAGGCAACGGCCAGGTTTCATTCAACTTCCAGACAGGCAGCTATGATCGCAAAAAAAGCGAATGTAAAAAAATTGTTGCTTGGGCATTTTTCTTCTATGTATGAAAACCTGGAAATGTTTAAAACTGAGGCTTGCGAAATTTTTGAAAATACAGAATGTGCCCAGGAAGGCATTTGCTATTTAGCCTGATGAGCTAAGCTAATTTCAATAGAATCTCCTGAATTTTTATTGCAGTGGTTCGTGTCTCACGACCACCTTTACAGGAGGCGTTTGTTATTTATATAGCCCGATAGGGCTAACCTAATTTCAGGAGAGCGTCCTTAATTTTTTGATGTACAGGAAAGCTTAACGGCACCAGCGGAAGCCGTAATACATTTTCAATTTTTCCCATTTCAGCAAGAAATGCCTTAACTCCTGCCGGATTATTTTCAACAAATAAGAGATCATTTGGTTCCAATAATTTATAATGAAAATCTCTTGCCCTTGCAAAGTCACCCGCGAGTGCATAACGAACCATTTCGGAAAAAACTTTTGGAAAACTATTAGCAGCTACGCTTATCACGCCATCCATTCCGCAGGCGATGAGCGGAAGCGCAATTTGATCGTCACCACTGACTATCAAAAAGCCGGCAGGCCTGTTTTTTAAAATATGCATGCATTGAACCATATTGCCGCTCGCCTCTTTAATGCCGCCAATATTCTCACATTCATTCGCAAGTCGTAATGTGGTTTCTGCAGCGATGTTGCTTCCGGTTCTGCCGGGAACATTGTATATGATTACCGGTTTCGCACTCGCTTCAGCAAGTTTTTTATAATGCTGAAATATCCCTTCCTGGGAAGGCTTATTATAAGACGGGCTAACGCTTAAAACCGCCGCAGTCTTCTCAATTGGAAATGACTGAAGTTCTTTAACCAGCTCCAGGGTATTGTTGCCTCCAATACCAACTACCACGAGTACACGATTACCAGCCTTATCCAATGTAAAATTTACAATATCATATTTTTCCTGTTTATTCAGCGTAGGCGTTTCACCGGTTGTACCCAGTGTTACCAGGTATTCAACGCCGCCGTCTATTACAAAATTTATAACCCGTTCCAACGCATCATAATCCACTTCCAAATTCTTTTTGAAAGGAGTTACCAATGCGACTCCCGTACCTTTTAACGTATTTATTAATGACATGTGAAGCTGATCGGTTGACTGGTGGTTTACTGTTTGATTGGTTAATTGGTTAATTGATTCATTGTTTGAAAAATAATTGGTTGATTCGGTTATTTATTCTTCGTTCCAAAAGCCCATCTTACCAAATTTTTCAATGCGGTCTGCTATTCTCTTTTCGGGTGTAATTTTTTTTAATTCGGAAATTATAGGTTTGATATAAGCTTTAAGGTTGGCCGCAGCTTCATCGTAATTCCAATGTGCGCCACCTAAAGGTTCCGGAATTATTCCATCCACAAGGCCAAACTTCAACATATTATCAGGGGTGAGACGAAGTTGCTCCGCAGCCCTTTCTTTATACTCCCAACTATGCCAAAGGATCATGCTGCAGCTTTCAGGAGATATAACGGAATACCAGGTGTTTTCCATCATGAGCACCTTATCACCTACTCCTATTCCTAACGCGCCGCCACTTGCTCCCTCCCCGATTATTACGCAAATTACCGGTACTTTCAACCGTAGCATTTCATAAATGTTTTTCGCTATCGCTTCGCCTTGTCCCCGCTCTTCGGCTTCAAGCCCCGGAAACGCACCGGGTGTATCGATTAATGTAATTATGGGCTTATTAAATTTTTCGGCAAGTTTCATTAACCGCAATGCTTTGCGGTAACCCTCGGGATTCGCCATACCGAAATTTCGCCACTGCCGGGTTTTTGTATTAGTGCCTTTCTGCTGCCCGATAACCATTACGGTTTCTCCATCCATTTGAGCGAAGCCTCCTACCATTGCTTTATCATCTCTCACGTTTCGATCACCATGCAACTCCACAAAATTGGTAAACATTTTTAAAATATATTCTAACGTATAAGGCCTGTCCGGGTGACGGCTCAATTGCACTTTTTGCCATGGGGTAAGATGCTCCGTTATTTCCTTTCTTTTTACAAGGATACTTTCTTCCAGTTGAGCTATAATTTTATCGTAGTCAACTTTCGCATTTTTAGAAGCCAGCTTTTTATTCTCATCTATCTGGTCATAAAGCTCTTTTATTGGTTGCTCAAAATCAAGAAATTGCCTCGTAATTGATGTGGCCATATCGTTTTGAAAATTTATAATTAAAATTATATTTCCCTTGCTATTTTTAAGGGCGCTAAAGTTACGATGCCCAAAATTAAAATTAAGTAAAAGGAATTGAAACGTCAGTTCCGTGAAAATGCCGGTTATTATGCAGTCTCTACTGAAAGAAATATTGCTGCCACAAAAAAGAGGAAATGCTGATAAGAAAAGTGTAAGATTTATTTATCGGGATTTTTAAATGCGGGATCTGAAAACATTGATTTATTGAATAGGTAGTATTTTCCATCTTTATAATTGCGCCAGTAACGGTGGCCGAGCACATCGTAATATAATCTTCCATCTACGCTCTTATGTGCCGCGCTATCGTTAACAGAAATCATTTTTGGAACAGGCACTTTTACGTGCCGCTTTAATGCTGCTTTTCTTGCAAGTAATGAATCACTTCTTTTTGTATTAGCTGCAACACTATCCGTATTTATTGAGGGAGTTTTGGAAGGATAATTCTTTTTGTGGCAACTGCTTATTAT
Source organism: Bacteroidota bacterium (assembly GCA_030948465.1). GTDB lineage: Bacteria > Bacteroidota > Bacteroidia > Chitinophagales > Chitinophagaceae > Ginsengibacter. The sequence continues at coordinate 656 of JALZAJ010000480.1, read as the reverse complement.
TAATCCAATTAAAAATATAGTGATCAGGAATTTTAGGCTCGTCATTTTTTTTTACCCGGTCTTGTTTCAAGAACTTTACCAAAAAATGTTAAACGTACCCTTCCTCTTAAATTTTCAACCTCAATAATTCATTGTTGTTTATAAAAGACACTTCCGTTGGGTAGATGCCGGAAGGCATTTTTGTTGGAAACCAATTCCTTTTTTCCGGAACAATAATGAATAATCCCGAGTCGTCGCCAATTGCCCTGAAATGCGAAAGTGGCGGCTGTTTTAGAAAATAATTTAACCGACAATCGCTTAAAATCTTCTCAACTTTTTTATCAAAAACTTCATGGGAAAACACTAATCCTATTTCACTTATATTTCGAAAATGTTTTGACGAGAACGTGTCAGCAACGTCATCACCCAAATCATATCTTGCGATGAGCTCAACAATGTTTTCTGCCGGATCCATGAAATAAACAGATTTTGCATTCCATTTTGCAAAGTCAGCTATATTACAGTTATAATCTTCAAGCCACAGAGCGGGTGCTTTTCCCTGCAGCCAAAGTAATGATTCATTTATTTTATTAGAAGGAATATTAAAAGCAAAATGATAGAAAGGGTACGTATTGTCGTTTGCTTTTTCAAAAATTAATTTCGATTCACCGGCATTA
>JALZAJ010000478.1 GCA_030948465.1 Bacteroidota bacterium | reverse complement strand
TGCTTTGTTTAAGTTGTTCTGTTGTTGAAATAACTTTTTTTAAGTTCACTTACCATAATTATTTTTTTCTAAATTTAATATTTTAAAAATAATACAAGACCAAACTTTTATGTAGGGAGTGTTACATGGCTTAATGGCAAATCCGAATTTGGTTTCACTATGAAAAGCCTGAAAATATTTAACGGTATCTAAGTCCTAACCCTTCATAGAAACCTTTACAGGATAATAAATACATACCGAGTCTCTACCCTTCCATTTTAAAAAGCTAACAATTTTTTTGTAAAAGTACCGGCTGTGTCGCCCTGCTCGACCGTAACCCGCCTTATACAATAAGGATCACTTAAAATATTGTGTGGGCTTGATTCCATTGCAACCGCATATTTATAACCCGCCTGCTTCAGTATCGCTTTATAATTTTCAGGATAATGCCTGTAAGGATAAGCAAAGGAATCAACCGGTTGGTTTAGAATTTCTTCAAGTTGCTTTTTACTTTCTGTTATTTCATATTCCGCCACTTCGGGTGAGCATTCATTAAGATGTGGATGCGATATCGAATGTGCGCCCACTTCATAGCCAGCATCGGCAAAAGGAACCATTCGAAATGTTTTCTCTTCACCGTTTATTTTTCCTTTCACTTCATAAAACTGATCGCCAATCCAGCCTGCGGGTAATTTATTCTTTGTATCGAGCATATCATCCAAAGCCAGCACCTGCAGGCCTCTTTGCAGAAATACTTTACCGAAGCCTTTATTTTTATAAGTTATTTGCTGCAAATCCATAGACCTATTTATTTGAATAACATCTCCATCTCGCCATACTTTTTTTATGTTTAAAAGTTTTCCTGATTCACCATTAAATTTTTGCCCATCAACCATCGCAGTAAATGCAGTACACCATTCAGGCACGCGAAGTGAAACAGGAAAATCAGCACATATCTTTATTTCCGTTTTGAAAAGTATTGATCAAAAGATTTCCGGTTTTTTTACAAGCTTCCAGCGCAGGTTCATAACCGGTAGCTTTATAATAAGTGAGCAAACCGATGATATTATATTTATGGCTCCAAACATCCCAATCCGTCCACCGGTCTTTTATCGAGGTAAGTTCCCAAATAACCATCTGGCTCCTGTGCAGCAATTAAAACTTTTGAAAGCGAATCTATTTTTTGTTTGAGCAACGGGTTGCCGGAATACTCCCGCGCATAAGTTGCTGCATGCAAAAATTTTCCAGCATGCTTTCCGATCCATGTTTGTTTTCCCGGCCGGTGCATGTAAGGTCCAGGAATAAAGGCAGGTTATGCGTGAGCAATCTCTTTTCGATATTGATTCGCATGCGCTCACCGATGTAACCCTGCAACGCAGCATCTTCCAAATTATAATTAGCTGAAATAAATTTATCTTTTACTTTATCAACTACCACAGGCGCAGGAACATTTTTATGAAACGCAAAAAGAATAAACGAAAAAAGAAGGGTAATGATCAGTAAGAAAATTTGTGCTTCATATTTATGTGGGATGGAAAATTTTTATAAAGATCCGAGACAATAAAAATAAGAAAAAAGAAAATCTGGGGCTGTTGTCAATAGTTCTTTTATAATCTGCAGATCGGGCTGTCCGCTTCCAGTCCGGCGCAAGCCTGTGCACAAAACCTTCACCGTGCTTTCCGCTACTATCCCGCAGCCCATCAGCAATAGTTCATTCCTCAACAGACATCCCCCGCAATTTCCCGACTTATGCCAATATTTGCGATCAAACCATCACCTAATCTTATTTATTTATTCATAACAAATGACCCATAATTAATTTGTCGGATAAACTCATAATACCAGATTGTTATTTAAAAGGTTATCGTTTTTATTCCATTGACCAAAAATTTATATACCCCAAATTTTTATCCACCAAAATGCCGTCTGCAGGCTTAAGTTTAAAGCTCACGTTTTGCTTTGCTTTTAGTTTAATGATAAAAAGAATTTCATTGCCATTCAAAACAGCTTTGTTTCCTACGTTGGCAAATGTTGGATATAGCACCTTAGTACCATCAGAATGCAAACGGTCGTTGGTAAAATTTTCCATATTGCCAATGCCGAGAGATTGTATTTCTTCAAATTCATATTCCTGTTGATTGTATGGCAACGGAAAGCTCAATGCATTTACATTCGCAAGATTCACTCCTTTCACCATTACTTCAATCGTTTCACCTTTTTTATAGTTTTGTTTGTCAGTGGTTATTTGCAAAGAACCAGATACTTTCGGGGCGCTGTCATTGTCTTTTACACCTCCATCTAACTGAGTAGCCACTACGGAAATATCATAAGCATCTATCAATCCATTTTTATTAATATCACCTTTACTGATATAACCTTCAAAATCGGCATCACCTTTTCTTAATCCTGTATAATTCATATAAGACGTAAGATCGTTGTTGTCAATTTTATGGTCGTTATTGATGTCGCCGGATAAATAACTTTCTGTACCAGGAACTTTAAATACATAAAGCTCTCTCCCGGAACCATAGTCGCCTGCACCTTCTTCAACATTAATTTTTATGTAACGGGCCGCAGGGTGATTGGCAAAATTAAAAGTCTTTGTGTCATTATCTTTTTTCCAGTCAAATGCTCCGGCCGGCACCCATTTGTTTTTGTCTAAACTATACTCAACAATGCCTTTTGTGATAATTCCATTTTTGCCGTCAACACGAGGCAGGTACTCAAATTTATCTAATTGATTGATGGTTTTTAAATCCATCACGATATTAAAAGGAATGGCTTTTTGTCCATATTTTGTATGCCACGTGTCTTTATCATTAAAGTTAAACAGTCTGTCTATTTCATTTTCTTCCTCGTCTGCCACAGACGATCGTGCAACAATATCATGAATAGCAAATTCCAGAGGATTGACTTTTGTTTTGACCTGAACCGTTGTCCAGTCTGAACTATCGGCTTTGTTAACGGCTCTTACTTTAAAACTATAGCTTGTTTCCGGCTCGAGGTTGTCAAATAAAAAGTATGTACTTTTTATCCTTGTATAACGCATATCCTTAAACGCTATTTCATAGAAGTCGGCATTAGAAACAGCGTTCCAGGCAAGATTCAAAGAATAAGCCGTTTTATTGCTATCAGGCGCCCGCACATTTGCAGGCATGGTTAAACTTCCGGTATGTTGTTCTATTTTGTCTGTTGCCTTAAATTCAAAGCCTTTAATTTCTACGGTAACATTACTGGTAGCAATATTTACAGGAGCCACTTTCACCCAAGCCTGTGGATTTTTAATCATGCTTACTTTAGCAAATTCGCTACCGGCTGTTGCAAACTGATTTAAGTTTGGCGCAGCATTATAAAAAAATACGTTGTTGCTTTTATTAAATGCTTCAAGGGTTTTCACTTCAGCAATTTTAAGTTTTTTGCCATCAACACTTGTTGTAATATTTTTTGGTTTAGCCGATACATTTATTTTAAAGATGGTTGTTTTTTGTTTCACAAAACCATTGAAGTCTCCTTTGGCCGGATGCACTGTTATAGTTGCTACATCTCCTGCCAGATTGGATTCTATTAAAGTAGTGGCGCCTGTTCCATTTTTATAAGCTTCTGTCACGCCGTCATCATCGTATTGTGTAAAAGAAGATTTTCCAAACGGATATACTTCATAAGCACGTAAGTTTTTATCAATTTCAGATACGTGGTTATTAGGATTATCCATTGGAATAATAGCGCCTCTTTTTACAAACACAGGCAACTTCCATATAGGTGCTTCAAAGCTGTTGATAATGCAGTCTCCCGAATACTGCTGTCCCGAAAAATAATCAACCCATGTTCCTTTTGGTAAATAGATATTGTTACGTATATCATTACCGTCCTTGTCCATTTCTGTTGATTGATAAATAGGCGCAATCAAAAAAGAAGGTCCATACATAAACTGGTATTCGGTAGCCTTACCCAGTGTGTATTTGTTTGGTTCATCCAGGAACATAGCACGAATCGTTGGTAATCCTGTAACGGCTTCTTTTGCGATGCTGTAAGTGTAAGGGAGCAACTCTGATTTTAATTTGAGATAAGTGCGGTTGATAGAGGTAGTCGGTTCACCCATCGCTTGCGGATACTTCGGGTTAGCACCCCATCCATCCATATTCAATTGCATGGGTGTAAAAGTTTTCCATTCAAATTCTCTTGCATTTACAACTGGATTTTCACCTCCAAATATTCCATCCACGTCAGAAGTGATATTAGGTTGCCCGGATAATCCTGCACCAATAAAAGTTGGAATATGAAAACGGATGTATTCCCAATTGCCGCCGGTTTGGTCGCCCGTCCATACGGTTGAATAGCGTTGCGTGCCGGCCCATCCATCAACCGTGATAAAAAAAGGCCTGGCATTGTTGCCATAATACGGTACAACATGCGCCACGTCTGCAAGGCCATGTAAACCGAAAGAATAGCCATCGCCAACCCACGCAACATCCGTTTTTAATACACGTACACCGGCATCACGCACTTCTTTCACAATGTCTCTTTGTAAGAGTGCATTTACACCCGGTTTACGATGCAAATTAGATTGTGTCCAAAGCCCAATTTGAACGCCATATTTACGGGCATATTCGCCAAAGGATTTTAAGTTAGCAATATTGCTATCCAACGTGCTGGTTTGTCCGTAACCTGCGCCATAACCGTCATTGGGCAAAATCCAACCAAAAGGCATATCATTATTTTTATAACGGCCTATTACACCACGGGCGGAAAATTGATAGTTATTTTTTTCTCCGTTTAGCGACTCTTTTATGCCCCCGTTATTCTTCTGACTTTCTTTGTAACGTTTGCCATCTTCAAAAAGAATTCCGCTTGTATCTTCTTTCCAATAGTCGCGGTTGTAGGCGTTTAAGTGCCCTTCATAAAAAGCAAATTTGGGCAACAAAACAGGATTGCCGGTTAGCTGATAAAAATCATTTAATAAATTAACGGCGCCATCATCTACCATAAAAAATACATCTAAATAATCCGTATTATGTGAAAGAATAACTTCTCCATTTTCTTTTGCGCCAAAGTCATACTTGCCCGGTTTAAAAGTGTACCACATCACACCATATCCATTGGTTGACCAATAAAAAGGTGTTGGCGACGCCACGCCGCCATCCGTCCAACTGTTTTCATTTACAATTGAAATACTTTTACCCTTGTGAGAGAAACGCCCGTTTTGTACACCGCCCCCATAAAAATATTCCTGCGGATTTTCTTTTAAAACCAACGTTACTTTTCCTGCACCAAAGTCAACAGGCTTCAGCATTTCCATTACTACTTTTTGATTGGCCTTATTAATTACTTTGATTAAAGAAGTATTTTTATCTATCGCTATAGAAATTTTCGCAGAGGCAATTGCAACCTTACTTGCATCATCATTTACAGTCAACTGACCTACCGGCTTTCTTGGATTCTCTACCAAGATATTTGCAGGGGGATTTGATTCCGGATCGCGAATAATGCCACCCGAAGTGTCTTCAAATATTCGAAAAATATTCTCGCCATAAAAATCTATCGTCAGAACTTGCTTGTCTGTGAAGATTAGTTGCACAGTAGTTGGATTAATTTGTTCTGCCCATTCTATCTTGTGTGATATAGACTCTTTTTTTTGTCCTGGCTGCGCATCAGCCTGGGTGAAAAAGCAAGACAGCATTATTGTAAGTAGAATTACTTTTGGCAGTACAGAAAATGGTTTTAAAGAAATCATTCTTTTTTTTATAAAAAATGTGAGAAGAAAATAAATGCTGCAATGATTTTAAAAGTAAAGAAAAGAGAAGAGATAAATTCCAAAAAAGGCAACACAAACGATTGTGTAAAGTTTTTTTTCAGGGAGTGCTCACCCGAACAACTGCAATTACTTCGATTCAAAACATTCGCAATGTTTCTTCGCCAGGTTGTGTTGGCTCGCATTCACTCCATACTTTGCCAGGCCTCGCAGCACGCCATGCACCCACCGGAGTAAGTTTCGGATATTTCTTTATTTCAATTCTCCAACCCTGGTCGTCGGTTAAATGCCAGTGAAACGTATTGAATTTATAAGCAGCCATTAAATCAATATATTCCTTAATCATTTCAGGTGAGAAGAAATGACGGCTCACATCCAAATGCATGCCCCTCCATTTGAACCGCGGATAATCAGTAATGCTTATGCACGGAATTTCTAATGCCGCATTGGTACGTATCTGTGGCAGTGTTTGAAAAAGAGATTGCATCCCATACACAATGCCGGCTTTAGTATTCGTAACAATTTTTATGGACGTTGGCGTTACATTAAGAAGATATCCTTCATTGCCTATGCCTGTTCTTTTCTCAATAGATAACTCAATTGGTTT
>JALZAJ010000474.1 GCA_030948465.1 Bacteroidota bacterium | reverse complement strand
ATTTAACGGTCCTGAAGGTAAATTACCTCCAAGCAGGTTCCATGTTTTTCCATAATCTTCGCTTACATAGAGCCAGGGCGTAAAATTATCATTGCGATAGCCGTTAAGAGTCACATACACGCGCCCTTCTTGAAATGCGGAAGCCACCACGCGGCTCACATATAATCCTTTAGGCAAATTATTATTTACTAACGTCCAGGTATAGCCGTCGTCGCGGGTTAGTTGAATATTCCCATCGTCAGTGCCAGCATATATCAGTCCAAACCTGAGTGGTGATTCACTGAGAGCTACGATGGTGCCGAATGGAACATCACCGGTTTTCTTTCCATTAGTGAGGTCGTTACTTAATGGCGCCATATTTTTACCCTTGTTCATACTACGGTAAAAAACATTATTACCCATGTATAAAATATCCTGGTTAAAGCAGCTTAACAATATCGGCGTTTGCCAGTTGTAACGAAGTTTCTCTGCTTCCATATCGGGCATCGGATGAATGCGTATTTTTTCTTTGTCATCCACTTTTTTCCTTTGATATTCTCCAAACTGGGAGCCGAAGTAAACTGTTTTGTTATCTCTTGTATCTACCTGAACCTGCATGCCATCACCACCGCCAATTGGCTTCCAGTCATCACCGTTATAATAATCATCTTCGTCCTCCCCTTCGTCATCTATCCTGTTTTTTGATGAGCCATACCAAACCCCATTGTCCTGTATGCCACCATATACATGGTAGGGTTTAGCGTTATCAACTGCTATAGCGTAAAATTGTGCAACCGGCGGAGTATTAGCTTTGAACCAATGTTTTCCATTGTCGTAGGTGAGGTTGCAACCGCCATCATTTCCTGCAACCCAGTTGCTGTCCCGCAATGGATTTATCCATACGCCGTGCCAGTCGCCATGTGTATTCTGCTTGTCAACGCTCTTAAAAGTTTTTCCCCCGTCCTCACTCAGCATAAGGCTATATCCGCTTATCAGCACTTTACTTTCATTAGCGCCGGACACGGAAATCTTACCAAAATAATATCCATAGGTATTATAAAGATTAAGCCCCCGGGTATTGACTTTTTTCCAGGTTTCGCCACCATCATCACTTCTATACACTTCACACCCAATGATGGGGGTGTCATATAATTCTGAGTTCGCATCCGTTAAGTACTCATAGACGGATGCAGCTTTTATTTTTCCGGTGCGCACCATTTCTTTTAAAGAAGAGTCGCGATATTTCTCATCAAAATCATTTTGTATTAAAAAAGAATCCAGTTTCCTGCTGTCCAGTTTTAAAAAATTTTCTTTGGAAATATTTTTAAAATCATTCAATACATATTTTGTTGAGTCTGTCTTTTTTGTCGCTGTATCGGGCCGGTGATTTTGATTATCCAATGTTGCATACAGTATTTGGAGATTGCCCGCAAAAACAGCAATTCCAATTCTTCCTGTTCCATTGTCTTGGGGGAAACCTGAATTTTTACCGCTTATTTTTTTCCATGTATCCCCTCCATCCACGCTCTTATAAATAGCAGAAGTATTACCACTTTCGATAAAGTTCCAGGCACGTCTCTCACGGTGCCACATACACGCATATAGTTCATCAGGGTTTTTTGGGTTGACGTCCATATCGATTGCGCCCGTGTTATCATCCACATACAACGTTTGTTTCCAGCTTTTGCCGCCATCTATAGTTTTATAAACTCCTCTTTCTTTATTGGCAGAATATAGATGTCCCGTTGCAGCAACCCATGCGATGTTTTTGTTTTGTGGATGCAATAGTATCTTACCGATATGATGGCTCTCAGGAAGACCTAAGTATTGCCATGTTTTGCCCGTATCTGAACTTTTATACACTCCGACACCGGCATAAGAAGACCGGCTGCTATTGGCTTCGCCGGTGCCAACCCAAATTTCTCCATTCTGCCAGTTCACGGCGATGCTACCGATTCCCAACACATCTTCGTGATCAAATATGGGAATAAAGCTTTGGCCATTATTGGTAGTGTGCCAAAGGCCACCGGTTGCATACGCGACGTAAAATTCCACCGGATCTTTAGGATTCACTTCAATGTCCACCACTCTTCCGCTCATCGCGGTTGGACCTATATTTCTAAACGTTACATCCTTCAGTAAAGAATCTTCTTTTAATAATTTCTTCCTGGAAAAACCGTTCAATCTTTCAGCAGCAGGCGTGGGAGAAATTTGCGCCATCGATGGGGTAAGCGTTAAAGTTGATGCAAACAATGTAACAGCGACTAAGAATAAATAATTGAATTTGGTAAATTTGTTCAGGCAGCTTTTCAAAAGAACTTGAGGCCGGCGTGGAAAATTCAGTATCATAAAAAATTAAATTGTAAAGACATGTTTTTAAAAATACAAAAGTTGACAATCATTATTGTTGCCATGCAGTTTATTTTAATGAAAGCCGATGCACAATATAAATCATATATGATTTCAGTAAAGGGAGATACCCTTAATGCGATTGATAAAAAAGGAATGAAGCAGGGAAAATGGGTAATACATACAGATGAATTGCGGGGTGAGCCGGGTTACGAAGAAGAAGGCGAATTTATCAATGATAAAAAAGAAGGTATCTGGAGAAAATATACATTGAAGGGTGATCTTATCGCTATCGAAACGTACCGGTACGGGGGGAAAGATGGCACATCACAATATTACAGCCCGATGGGCGATCTTTTAAGAGAAGAGAACTGGAGAGCTTACAATCCGGATGCTCCCTACGACACCATTCCGATTTACGGAACTGGCAGCAATGAGATCATTAGTTTCAAAATTGTTAAGGCTGAACAATACAGTGTGAAGAATGGATATTGGAACTATTATGATCCCGAAACAGGCAGAATCGCAAGAACGGAGCAATATGACCGTGGTCGTTTACTGGACGGACAGAAGAGTAAAGAAACGGTTATTGATATACCAAAAAATACCAAGCCTAAAGAAGTGCTGGAATATGAAAAAAAGAATAGCGGTAAGAAAAAAGTTAAAGTGCGGGATGGAAGTACCCATGATTAATAAGCCAGGTTTTTACGAGGTATAGAAGCCCCAATTTATGCCGCAGCAAAAGATTCAACAATCTGCTTTATAGTACCCGCTTTTTTAGAACCAACATCATTTTTTCCTTAGCAATATAGTACTATCATCATTTCTTGCCGCCATTAAAACATCTCCATATTTTGCCGTGTGCAGCCATTGCAAACCCCTCACCTGCCCTTTTACATCAGCCAGATTATCCTCACGGATAAAATCAACCACGTTATTTTTAGCAATACTAAAAAGTCCCAAAGCCTGCGCATCATATATGCCCTCGTAAGGAATAACATTAAAAAAGTTCCCTCCTGCTATGTACATTTTTTTATTAGGTAAGGAGCCTTCAATTTTTTGAAAACAAAATAACGGAGATAACTGTAAATGGGCAGGCAGATCCGCAATCGTGAAATTACCTTTACCATCGCCATAGCAAACTGCAGAGCCTAAACGTTCTGCAGGATAGGGTTTTATAGTATCTATCCAGCCATAAAATACATCTTGCATGGGCACTCCCGAATAGTCAGAATATAAGAGATAATGTTTTTTAAGCTGTGGCAATTGCCGCTCCACTTCGTCTTTCGCCAGAAATGGATATTCCACTCCTTTTTTGGTATAGGAGAGCAGTTGTTCTACCTGCCCATTCTTATCAAAGTCTGCGACATATAAATTAAGAGGCCCATCTTTGCCACTCCAAAATTTATTATTCCAGCCCCAGTTACCGGCCAGGAGATCTACATTGCCATCGCCATTTACATCATCGGCAAAAAGCGTTTGCCATAGACCGGTAGAATGTGGGATTATTGATTTTTTAAATTTTCCATGTTCATTAATGAAAATCGTAAGAGGCATCCATTCACCTGAAACCACAAGATCAGCCCAGCCGTCGTTATTTACATCAGCAAAAACCGAGCAGGTAACTACGCCAATATTCTCGAGCGCAATTATGTCTTCATTTGCTATCTTAAAATGGCCGCTGCCATCATTGATTAATAAAAAAGAGGTCTGCGGAATACCAAATGCTTTTGGATCAGCTAAAGTTCCTACAAAAATATCATTGTCGCCATCTTTATCAACATCTGAAACTGAAACACAGGACTTATTTTGAAATATAAAAGGAAGGGAATTAAGCGATTTGGTAAAATGGCCTTTCCCATCGTTCATATAAAGCCTGTCAAGCAGTGCAGTATTATTTCCGGTAAATTGGTTTCCACCGCTCACTACATACAAATCCGGGTAGCCATCTCCGTTAGCATCAAAGAATTTTGCATCTACATCTTCACAGGATGCATCGGCTGCAAAAAGTGACGTATCAGAAGAAGTAAATTTTCCGTTTTTCTGCTGGATCATTAATACACCGGGCTGGCCGGTAGCGCCGCATGCATAAAAATCATCGAGGCCATCTCCATTCACATCTGCTGTTGCTATTTTAGGCCCCCGGGTTGACTCTTCATGGGGAATCAGATATTGAACATTATAATCCATGAAATCATTTTCTTTATGTTTCCAGGCAATATGTAACGAATCCGTTATTGAGCTTAATAAAGAAGGAGCAGGCTTAAAGTAATCAGTGTACCTAAATGTTCCCAATGCATTTTTTTGGTCAACAACAAGTTGCCTGTTTCCTTGAATGTTTTTTAAAACCTGGAATCTTTGATCAGGCCACACAATAAGAATGCTATCGATATCAGCGGATGAATCGAGACCGAAATGTAATCTTGTATCAGAAGATGATTGAAAACCCCTTGTTAGCATTAATTGCTGGTATTGCATTCTGGTGGCACCAGATCTTCCTTTTTGAAAAACGTAAGCTTTGCTGCCAATACCAAACGTGTTAGGACCATCTCCCTTAAATGAAATTGAAATATAATTCTTCTGTGGTGCCATGTTTTTCAGGATTACTGCCGGAGCGTCGAGGCAATTTATCACGAGGTCAAGTTTTCCGTCATTATCGAGATCAGCATAGGCGGCTCCATTATAAAATCCCTTCATATCGCCAGTTCCCCAATCATCACTTACATCTTTAAAAAAGAGATTCCCATCGCCTTTAAAAAGATAGGGATGAGAACTGCCTTCAGGCATTTTTTCAAGAGCCATGTCATCATACTTGTCTGTTTGATTTAATGTTTTGTGCACATAAAGATCGGAGACAAAACGAATGTAATCCATATCTACAGGCCTTTTAGGAATACCGCTCGAGATAAATAAATCTTTATTCCCATCGTTATCAAAATCGGCAAAAAGTGGGCACCAGCTCCAGTCGGTAGCGGCGATACCGCTAAGTAAACCGGTCTCGCTGAAATTTACACCATCACCGTCATTGATCTGCAAACAATTTTTTGAGAATTGGTTCTGAAAACCATTTTTTATAATTTTTAATTTATAAATATCCGGGTTTTCATCGCTTCCGTATGATTTTAAAATTTTCTCATCGTTAGGCAGCATGTCAACGGTTACTAAATCCAACTGCCCGTCGTTATTTACATCTGCTGCATCATTTCCCATACTGAAACGACTATAATGGTTAAAATGCTTAGCGCCACTTTCCGTGAAAGTTCCATTACCATTGTTTACATAATAGTAATCATTTTCATGAAAATCATTCCCAACATAGATATCATTCCAGCCGTCATTATTAAAATCTCCAATAGCTAACCCTAACCCGTATCCCAAACTGCTTTGATAAATTCCCGCCTGAGCAGATACATCGGTAAATCTTTTAGCCGGAGTATTCATGTCATTTCGATAAAGCCGGTCGCCCGCAAAAACATCAATTTTATGCCGGTTACTGGTATCCACAATATTCTGGTTTGGCTGGTGCGATTGATTGAGAACATAGCAATCCAGATCACCATCATTATCATAATCAAAAAAGCCAACCTGGCCGGTAAAGCCTGAAAAATCCAAATTATATTTTGCAGCACTTTCAGTAAATGTTACCTCGCCGCCGGCTGAAGGACCGTTATTTATAAATAGCTCGTTGTGTCCTTTTAGTCCATGGTGGTTAGCTATGGCACTTACATAAATATCCAGGTAGCCATCCCCATTTATATCTACCATAGTTACGCCGCTGCACCAGTCCGATGTGCCGGCTACTCCCGCGTCTTCGGTAATATCTTCAAATTTAAAGTTGCCTTTATTTAGATATAATTTGTTGCCCCCTGGATTATTTGCGGTGAAATAAATATCGGGTAAGCCATCATTATTGACATCGCCGATGGCGACACCTCCTCCGTTGTAATAGTATAAATAGTAAAGCAGCCCAAAGGCTGTTTTTTCCAATGGTTTGTTTTCAAAATGAATACCTGTAGAAGACGGTGATAAACTGGTAAATACGGCAGTACGTTTATGACAAGAATTAAAAAAAACAAATGATGCAAGAAGGCAGATAATACGAATCCTTTTTGCAGGCATACAGAAGCTTTTTTTATAAAATAGTAAACGGACTAAAGATACAGGATAATACCGGTACAGGCAGCTTTTGGGCTTTACGAATTTTAGAATTAGCTTGCATTTTGACCCTCGTACTACAATTGCAATGATGAATAAAATTTTTAAACTAAACAGCGCTTACGCAGTTATTTTCATCATTTGTCTATGTGTTTTTTCTCTTACTCAATGCATGAATAACAAGAGTACAAAAAAGGAAAAAAAATTGGATGCAGTAGAAACCACTAAAGTAAATTTTCAACAATTTGCTGGCTCTGAAACTTGTTTAAATTGTCATAAAAAAATCTATGAAAGCCATATTAAAACGCCTCACTATTTAACATCAAAACCGGCAATTGAAAAATATATTTTGGGAAGTTTTGAAAAGGGAAAAAATATATTTCCATTTCATCCAGGACTTTTTGTTGCAATGGAAAAAAGAGATAGTGGATTATTTCAGGTCGCTTATTTAAAAGATATAGAAAAGGTTGCACGTCGTTTTGATATTGTAATGGGCTCGGGGGCAAAGGGACAAACGTATTTATCCTGGAAGGGCAATGAGCTCTTCCAATTGCCCATAACGTATTTTACGGCAGCCAGCGAATGGTGTAACAGTCCCGGTTACCCGAACAAGGTGCTTTTTAACAGGCCGGTAACATCACGATGTTTTGAATGCCATAGCACTTATGCCAATGTGATATCTCCTCCGCAACAAGAGCCCGAAGAATATGATCGTACCCAAATTTTGTATGGTGTTGATTGTGAAAAATGTCATGGTCCCGCAGCCAAACATGCAGAATATCAAACGCAGCATCCACAAGAAACTATTGGAAAGTATATTATTAATCCTTCCCGGTTTTCCCGGCAGCAAAGTCTTGATTTGTGCGGCCTGTGCCATGGCGGCAAGTTGCAAAAAACAAAACCTTCTTTTGAATTTATTTCCGGAGATAGTTTATTTAATTATTTTGTAAAAAATACTTCTGATTCTAATACGAAAAATATAGATGTCCACGGGAACCAGTTAGGCTTACTTAGCGAGAGTAAATGTTTCAGGATGAATGAAACCCTTACCTGCGTTACCTGCCACAACACACATGAAAATGAAAGAGGAAACGTGACTTTGTTTTCGCAACGGTGCATGACTTGTCATAACCAGGAACATGGAACCTTTTGCAAAATGAACACTTTGCCTGCTTCCACATTAAAAACAAACTGTGTTGATTGTCACATGCC
>JALZAJ010000473.1 GCA_030948465.1 Bacteroidota bacterium | reverse complement strand
GGCTTTTAGATAACGGGCAAAATTAATTTTCATATCATTGTAATTTTGACTTTAGCTGTCTATATTTTTTTCTCATTCCCCGGTAGCATGACTTCACAAAAAAATTACAACCCGCCGGAACTAAAGGAAAAAATCTTTTTAATTGTCCGAAAGGGATTTTGTCAAAATATAACTTTTGAAAATAAACCAGGATGTCGCCGCGAATCATTCCATAAACAAAAGGAATTCGTTCATTTCCGGCCCAGTGAATCATGTAAGGGTTTTTTTCACCTTCAATTATATCATTTAAATCCATTTGCCTTGCAGCATCTGTGTCTATCCATATATAATATTTATCTTTTGCAATTTTAATTTCATTTTTTTGTGCCTTATATGGCAGAAGGTAATTTAGCACTCCCTGGTCTACTAATGGGAAATCTCTCCTGTTTAGCCAGAATGGAAAATTGTTTGGATCAAAAACATCTTTCACTTCATTTATAGTAAATAACTGGCTCCTTGCAACGAGTTGGCCGCAATTGAAATAATAGCCTGGCAACCGGAAGTCAGGATGCATCCGTTGAACAATGTCTATATCGTAATACTGTTTTTTTAACCATTCTCCCTCGTTACCATCATGATATTCATCACTAACTATTACATCATTTTTCATAGCCAATGGTATCAGTCGATCCAGGACTCTTCCGGTGAATACAATATCAGCATCTAATAGTAAAGCCTTTTTCCCTTTTAGCTTATCCGATAAATAAAAATGCATCTTTGCTGCTGACCATCCAAATTTTGTTATGACTAGATCCAGGATTTTAACCTTCCAAAAATTTTCCATTTCATTTGTATGAAAGTTACCATTCAAAAGATCTTTGCATAAATAGATTTCAACCGTTGGATAAAAATACCGGATGCTTGCTACAAGGATCTGTGCAAGAAAAAAGTCTTTTTTGTGGCAAAAGATAATAATACAAAAATCTTCCATTTCCGGTACGGCACTTTTTAATTTATTGTTCATAATAAATAGCACTTGCGTAGCTCAAATAAATAGATGTTAGTGAACTTAAAGCTTTCTGCACGGTATGTGAGTTCAAAAGATTATAACGGAATGTATAAAATGGTATGCCTTTGAATTTCAGCTAAGGCTTGTGTGTTTATTAATTGCTAAACCTTGTTTGTTATAAGCAAAAATTACTTCCAGTTTTTTGATTTTAATAATTGGGAAGTTTTCTTAACAAAAAATACATCAGCCTGGTACAGTGCTTTATCTAAAGGACGTCGCATTAAGTGAGAAATATCATAAGCCTGGAAGCCTTTGCTGTCCATAAAATTCAATACTTCTAAAAGTAAAGGATCGCCCGTGTTTAAATCCAGGAAGCTAACTTCTAACAAGCAAACTTCGCAATGATAAATACATTTTTCGGCGCCCTTTAATACTTCCAACTCGTGTCCCTGCACATCAAGTTTCATAAAATCGGGAAAAGGATAATTGTTGTTCTCAATGATACCGTCTAATGTTTTAGTGATGCGTGTATTCGTTTCGTCATTATCCACAGACTTTCCAATATGACTGGCTGTTTCATTTTCGGAAAATGAAACATGTTTTCCTTCTGTAGCGCTTAGCAAGCCCATAAAATACATTACCTCCGGGTATTTTAACGTCAGGTTTTCAAGAAGAGATTTCTTTGATTCCTGCGCTTCCACCATTAAAACTTTTTTGCAGGGATATACTTCCAAAAATTGTTCTGTCCACTCCCCAACGTATGCCCCGATGTCAATTGTAAATTGAGGGTCAAAGCCGCAAGCCTTCAGGTTACGAAGCGCACAGTGTAGAGATGGGACACCCAGGCTATCCTTGATATTTCGCTTTAATTCCTCAGGAAATAGCTTTTTAATAAATTTCATTGATTGTAGAATTGCCTGTCCTGCTAACTTATAAACTGTTCGAATAATAATATTTAAAAGGCTTCGTCTTTACTGAGTGCCGTTGTCGCACTTTTAATAGTATTGCGATAGAATTGCCTGACTGAATAGTCCATGATAAAAACTACTTGTCTTAAT
>JALZAJ010000467.1 GCA_030948465.1 Bacteroidota bacterium | reverse complement strand
GTTGATATAAAAGGTAACCGGATATGGGCAGGCGCCAAATTTTCAATAGAAAATAACTTACCCAACGTTGCTTTTTTGCGCACACAAATTCATAAGATAGATTCTTATTTTACCCAAAATGAAGCAGAAGAAATATGGATAACTTTTCCGGATCCGCAACTACGAATATCAAAAGCAAATAAAAGACTTACGCATCCCAGGTTTCTCAGATTATATAACCATTTCTTAATAAGAGGAGGTAAAATTCATTTGAAAACGGACTCGCCGGAACTATACAATTTTACAAAAAAGGTAATTGAAATATATAAGCTTACTTTAATTTCGGATGTAAACAATCTTCATAAGCTGGAAAATATTTCGCCAGAATTAAAAATTGTAACTCATTATGAAAGGCTTGATATAGCCAATAGCAACAGTGTATTTTATGTATGTTTTTCTTTACCGGAAAAAATAATTGACTCAGATGAAGAGCTTAATCATATTTTAAAAAACAAAATAAATGAAGGTGGCTGATAATGATTTTAAAGAAGGCGTACACTTTTATTATAATGAAGATGGTAATACGGTTTTCACAGAAAAGTATCATCTTCAAAGAGGCTACTGTTGCGGGAATGGATGCCTGCATTGTCCCTATAATTACAAGATGGTTGCTGAGCCCATGAAAAGTCGTTTAATTGCCAAAAGAAAAAATGAAAAATAACAAGACTGAATCGCCCCGGTCCACTGCAAAAGAATATACTTTTTTTGAAGATGTATATGCTGTAGTGCGGCAGGTCCCGAAAGGAAGAGTGACTTCTTACGGTGCTATTGCCAATTACCTCGGCACGAAGCTTTCCGCACGGATGGTGGGCTGGGCAATGAATGCAGCCCATGCGGCAAAGCCAAAGGTGTCGGCGCACCGGGTGGTGAATCGAAATGGAATGCTGAGTGGTAAAGCTCATTTCGCAACTCCAGGCCTTATGGAAGAATTGTTGTTGAAAGAAAAAATAAAAGTAGAAAAAGATACAGTTGTTGATTTTAAAAAATTGTTTTGGGATCCCGTAACAGAATTAGGACTCTAAGATTCAATAATAAGTACTACAGGTTAGCCACAACTAAATTTAGTAGATCCTCTACCCCGTCGTGGCTAATTATTTTAGAAATAACAAAAGCTTCCTGGCAAACAGTTGTTGACAGTAACTGCAACAAGCGATTACCCAATGGCTAACCCTAATTATGAAGAAAAATTTTCCAATCACCGCTATGGATTTAGAGATGGACGCAAAATAATAGGGCCAGCTAACGCTTTTTAAAGACTAATAGTATTGCCTTAGCATTTCTTATGCTGAAAAATAATTTAAGCTCACCGGAATAAAAATGAATTTTCGGCTAAGATTTTGTTAATATAAAGCAATCATTTTTTTTCCTCCCTACTTTTTGTTAATCACAATTCAATATTTAATATGAAAAATCTTTTTTCATGCATTTTCATGTATTTAGTTCATATCAATTTCGCTTTCACACAATCTCCACCCGCGCATATTGTAATCGTAATATTGGAGAATAAATCTTATAGCGAAATAGTTGGCAATCCACAGGCGCCGTATATTAACAGTCTTCTAAGTAACTCTCACACCGCTCTGTTAACTAAATCATACGCAGTTACACATCCAAGCCAGCCCAATTATTTAATGTTATTTTCAGGAAGCAACCAGGGGGTAACTAATGATAATCTTCCCTCTAATCTTCCATTTACCGCGTTAAACTTAGGAGCCACTTTAATTAAAAAAGGATTAAGTTTTACTGGCTACAGCGAAGATCTCCCTTCAGTTGGTTCCACAGTGGTTGCCTCGGGTTCCTATGTAAGAAAGCACAATCCATGGGTTAACTGGCAGGGATCGGGAACGAATGGAATACCTGCCGCCTCTAACGTTCCGTTTTCAAATTTTCCAACTAATTATAATTTGCTTCCCACACTTTCCATCGTAGTGCCTAATCTCGACAATGATATGCATGATGGCAGTATTGCCGCGGGTGATGCCTGGATTAATACACATTTAAACGGTTACATCCAATGGTGCATAACCAATAATAGCTTATTTATACTGACATTTGATGAAGATGATGGTTCTGCATCAAACCATATTCTTACTTTTTTTACGGGCAAAGACATAATAGGAGGAAGCTATAGTCAATCAATCACGCATTATAATGTGTTGAGAACATTAGAAGAATTATATCAATTGACTTATGCGGGAGCCAGCGCTACTTCTTCCGCAATCACAGGTATCTGGCTCTCTTTGCAATCGGCAAATTATACCTTTACAGGCAACGGCAACTGGAATGTTCCTGCAAACTGGCTCAATAACTTAATGCCGCCTGCAACGACAAGCCCCGGAAGTAAGATTATGATCAATAATGCCGCGGGCGGCCAATGTATTCTGAATATATCTTATACAATTTCTCCAGGTACAACTCTTACGGTGATGCCAGGAAAAAAGATGGTAGTTAATGGTAAACTTAATATTAATTGATGGGCTCAATTGTTATCTAAGGGATTTGAATTTAAAAGTATTTTTTTATACAAATTACCTGTATAAAAAAAATCTTCATAACTTTAAAATTCAATACGTCTCCATGAAATATTTTTTTGCATTTATACTTATGACTGTTTTAGCCGGCGTTTCAATTGGCCAGCAAAAGCCTGCGATTGACAAACCTGTTACAAACCAGGCGATAGCAAAACCAGCGCAGGCTGATGTTTCAGGCACTTCTAACCTTTCCAATCCCGAAAGTCCGCAAAACTTGCCTGTCACCTATACATTTACCGGCGATGGACTCTGGAGCGATCAAAGCCAATGGAATAATAATTTGAAGCCGCCGCCTACAACCACTGCGACTAGTAAAATCATTATTAATCACATTGCAGGCGGCCAATGCCGGCTGGATATCCCTTACATAGTTACTCCGGGAACTGATCTTATTATATTACCCGGAAAGACTCTTATAGTACCAAGCCTCGTTGTAAATTAATACCGCCCGTTTTTTATTTTTTTTAGCTGTTCTGGTAAGGGCGTTTGCGCCTCTCTACTATTTATTTATCCACCTAACTCCCGCATTTACCGAAGTTTGATTTGATTTCAAATTTCCCCAACTAATTCTTTTTAAACCTTTTATGGTATAAAAATCATCGGTAAGTAAGTATTTCAAACTAATTGAATTGATATGAGTTGAAAAACTTTGTTAAAACTGGACTGGTTTTTGGTCAATCACGCCCTGTATGAAAAATCAAAAAATCTCCATTCCTTCTCATTATTTTATTAGCGTACTCCTTCTCATAATTTTTAATGGTGTTCAGGCGCAGGTACAAACTCCTAAATATGTATCTATGACTCCATTATCAAACGCTTATTACGAATATTTGCCACAAGGATATTCATCAGGCGGTTCGCAAAAATATCCCTTGCTCATTTTTGTACATGGAAGCGGTGAAACCGGTGATGGCAGCCCCGCCCAGCTACCGAAAGTTTTAGTAAATGGTCCGCCTAAATTAATTAACCAGGGCATTTTTCCAACTTCCTTCAGCGTAAATGGCCAGACGTTTAAGCTGATCGTTTTATCGCCCCAGTTTACTGTGTGGCCTGATGATATAGACATTGATAATATAATTAACTATGCAATAAAACATTACAATGTAGATACTACCAGAATCTATTTAACCGGGCTTAGTATGGGAGGCGGTGTTGTGTGGCAATATGCAGGTGATGACATTAATTATGGGAACAGAATTGCTGCCCTTGTTCCTATCGCCGGCGCATCATGGCCTGCTTATTTTCGATGCGCAAATATTGGAGCCGCAAATATTGCCGTATGGGCCACACATAACAATGGCGACCCAACCGTTCCGGCAGCGTATACCATCAACTATGTAAATACAATTGATACCGTACCAACACCCCCAAATCCATTAGCCATAAAAACTATTTTTCAAAGTAATTCACATGACGCATGGACACAGACTTACAGTTTAACTTTTAAGCCCAACGGTCTAAATGTTTTTGAATGGATGTTACAGTTTAAAAAGGGAAGCATTACACTTGCCGCCACCGGTCTGGAATTTAATGTCCGAAAAAAAGATGATCACTCCATTACACTTAACTGGAAAACGTATGCTGAAAATAATAATCGTGGCTTTGTAATCGAGCGAAGCAGCGATGCCATAAATTTTGATTCCATTGGCTTTGTTGCAAGCCCTGGTACACTTGCGCGGGGAGCTGAATATACTTTTACAGATAGGTTCATCTCCGGCGGAAAATATTATTACCGGTTACGGCAGGTTGATAAAGATAACACGTATCAGTTAAGCGCTATAAAATTTGTACAGCTTTCGCAGCAGGATTATATAAAAGCCTATCCAAACCCAGTTGCCGATATGCTTAACATCAATACATCATTTATCTATAATAATTCTCAATTAAGGGTATACGATGTTGCGGGTCGTTTGATAAAACAATTTTCTTTAAATGGAAGCGGAACTATAAGCTTACTAGTAAAAATATTGCCTCCGGGAATTTACTCCGCAAGAGTTGCAGATGGCCTGAACAATACCGGATTCCGGTTTGTAAAGAATTAAATTATTTCATCCGAGGGCAACTATTGTAATTCATTTTATTAAGCTGTTTTAATTTTATGCTTCTTATAAAATATGCTCCATATTTTATAAGAAGCATTTTAGCTTTGATACAAAAAATTCGATCTGGTTCACTCGTTTTAATTTCATAATTTTAATAACGTCCGGAAGTCCCCCTTAGTTTCCGGACTTTACATCCATATTATTAACGTAATACCTG
>JALZAJ010000462.1 GCA_030948465.1 Bacteroidota bacterium | reverse complement strand
ATCTTAAAAACCAGTGGCGAAAATTATAAACAGAAAATGACACCGATAGAAAAATTGGATTCTGAAAAATTTTATATAGAAGAAGTGGAACATGCGCATTGAACCCTCCTAAATCCTCCCTGAAGGGAGGACTTGGGAAGAATTTAATTAAATATTTTTTAACCAGCCTTAATTCGATTTGAATGTAAGGCACAAAAGCCCCTTCAGGGGTTTGGGTATGAGAAAAAAATTTGTTGTAGGCTGCTTCGATGATGAAAAGGTTTTATTTCCCGCTATAAAAAATGTGAGACGAGCAGGTTATAAAATACATGATGTCTATACACCTTTTCCTATTCACGGCCTCGATCATGCCATGGGATTACGTGAAACCAGCCTCCACACCGTTGGATTTATATATGGTATCACAGGCACTTCCATTGCGGTAGGTGGAATGGGTTGGATATTTACATCTGACTGGCCTTTGAACATTGGGGGCAAACCGCATTTCGCACTTCCGGCATTCATTCCAATTACATTCGAACTCACGGTATTAATGTCGGCAGTAGGTATGGTTATGACCTTTTGCTGGCTTTGTAAAATGATGCCGGGCGTTAAAAAACATCATTTTCACTTAAGAGCCACCGATGATCTTATGGTGATGGTAATTGAATGTACCAATAAGACAAACGAAACGGAGGTTTTGAGTTTTTTGCAAAATAATGGCGCGGTAGAAACAAATGTTCAGGAAGCCGAAGATGGATGGTGGTTTGGCCGTTACGACAGGGAACAGAAATTGTATCAAACAGAAGAAGTGGGTTATTGAAGCAGGGTGATACTTGATACTTGATATTTGATTTTGATACTTGATTTTTGATACTTGATATGAAAAAAAATAGAATTCTTTTTGCCTTCACCTTAGCGATACTGATGTTCACAGTTATTGAGAGTTGTGATAGTAAGCGGGAACCGGGAAAAATTTACATGCCCGACATGACATACAGCCGTGCATACGAAGCCTATGCTCCCAACAACCTTAAAGATGAAGGGATAAATTATGTCCCCTGGCCGGTGGAAGGTACGATAAGAAGAGGCGATCTTTTTCCCTATACTTTACCAAATGATTCCAACGGCTACAAAATGAGCGCACAAGTTCAGGATCCTTTACCTCCATTAGATACCATTCAAATGGCGGAAGCTCAGCGTTTATTTAATATTAATTGCGCGATATGTCATGGGCCTAATATTGATGCGCAAGGCCCGTTATCAACCGGCGGTAAAATACCTGCGGTTGCAAACCTGACACTGCCTCAATACGTTGAAATGCCTGTCGGCACTATGTTTCACTCGGTAACCTACGGAAAGAATAATATGGGAAGCTATGCATCGCAGCTGACCCGCAGGCAACGCTGGATGGTAATTCAATACGTAAAATCAAGGCAGGCAAAAGCAGGCAATGCAAGTGCAGATTCAACAGGAAATGCGTCCACAGCAAAAAAAGATTCAGCAACGGCAAAAAAATAGAGTTTAAAATAAAAATTTTTTGAATGAACAATCAATATGTAACACCGGCAGGATATAAAAAATGGTCGGCTGGCCTTATGATTGCAGGCTTGCTGACTTTAATAGGCGGCATTATTTTTTTGAATCCTATGGCAGGCTCTCATGGGGAAAATGTCAATAGTACCCGGTTTTGGGCAGTAATGCTTCAAAACAGTCTTTTCTGGTTAATGCTGGTAAATACGAGTACTTTTTTTATTGGGATAACCACATTGGCTATGGGTGGATGGCAAGTTGCCTTACGCCGGGTTTCAGACGCTATTTCATCGCTGGTTCCGGTAATGGGGCTACTCACTTTGGTGGTAATACTAAGTATTGTCTTTGGCCATCGTACGGATATTTATCCCTGGCTCGATAAGGAGATGGTTGCTCATGACGAAGTGCTCAAAGGAAAATCCGGATTTTTAAATCCTTTCGCTTATGCGTTTGCCTCAATTTTGTGCATAGGCCTTTGGGCCTTTGTAGGAAAAAAATTGAGAGATCTTAGTTTGGAAAGTGATAAAATGGGCACCATGGATTATGAGACTGGCAGAATTTGGCTGAATAAAAACTTATTCTGGGCTGCATTTTTTATTGTTTTGTTTGGCTTAACCGTTGGATCAACAATGCCCTGGTTCTGGCTTATGAGTATTGATGCCCATTGGTTCAGCACTATGTATAGCTGGTACACATTTGCCAGTACTTTTGTTTCGGGAATTGCCTTGATCACCCTGTTTGTTATTTACTTTAAAAACCGGGGCCAGCTTGAATTTGTAACAGAGGAACACCTGCAGGATTTAGGAAAATTTATGTTTGCTTTTTCTATTTTTTGGACCTACCTCTGGTTCGATCAGTTTATGCTTATTTGGTATGGAAATATTCCGGAAGAAACGATCTATTTTAAGATACGTTCACAGGGTCCATACCGAGGGTTATTTTTTCTAAACCTGGTGCTCAACTTTATATGCCCTTTGCTAATTTTTATGAAGAAGGCTACCAAAAGAAATTACACGATCGTAACCTTTATGTGTGTGCTTATTATTTTCGGACACTGGATTGACTTTTATCAAATGGTCATGCCCGGAACCGTTAAGCTGCATCCGCATCTAAGCTGGTATGAGTTTGGAATTCCTTTAGGGTTTGTGGGGATTATAATGTGGGGCGTGGGGCGATTTGCATCAAAAGCGCCAATGACGGCTATAAATCATCCTTTTCTTAAAGAAAGTATTATACATCACGTGTAGGGAATGGAGGTCGTTTTAAAGAACAAATTTTTTGGTTAAAATATTTTAATAAAATAAATATTGGCACCAAAAACCGGGAGTATAAAAAAATATTAAGCAATTCGAAAGTACCTTTGCATTCATATATGTTACTGAATTGAAAAGGAAAATTAAAGAAACATGAATGACTTTTTTTTGATAGCGATCATTGTACTGATTTTTCTGATCATTTTTCAGATTTCAAAAGCCAGTGAATATGTAAGCGTTTTGAAAGGC
>JALZAJ010000460.1 GCA_030948465.1 Bacteroidota bacterium | reverse complement strand
TTTTCTTTAAAAGCGAGGTAATCTTTATACTTCGGATTATCAACAGGAATCGCTTTTGAAAACTCATAGCTGAGTTTTATTTTGCTTGCAAAAAATGCCATAATTCCTGTAGTTAAAAGCAAGAGAGTTAACAACAGGAATTTGTTTTCTAAAACAAATTTCGCAAGGCGTTTCCACATAGTCTGATAAACTTTAGACAAAGAAACTAAATAATTATTTGAAGTTGTGATTGGCAGCATTTTCAATCACCGGAACGAAGACATGTTGAAATAATACGCCTGATAGTTGCTGTTGAATTTTTTTTGTTAAGGTAAATATTGGCAAGGGTTTAATAACTTTAGAAACATCTGACTTTACTCTTTCCACCACACAATATTCTTTAAAGCTTCTTTTTTAAAATCATTCGTTACCTGGCTAAAATTTATAAGGTCAACCTTAAAAGGGACAACGGAATCCGCCAATTTATCTTTCAGATCATACAAGACACGATGAATAAAACCTGCGCCGGGAATGACTCCTATATCCATGTCGGAAAACCGGTGATTATCTTTGGTCGCCCTGCTTCCAAATAAAAAAACTTTACAATTGCAGGTGTCTAATTCATCTAATATAATTTTTTTTGCTATTCCTTCGAAATCAGTATTAAATGGTTTGCGATTCAATGGTTGTGACAATATCTCTAATGGCTTTTGCATAAGAATTGAGTTGTGGGTAAATCAGATCAAATAGATCAATTTTATAAACGTGGCTCAATAAATTCCTGCTTTCTATTGCATCTATAAGAGTAAGATAATTGTTTTCATCGATCATCGATTCTGCAAAACTGGCTTTTATCACTTCTTTTGGGTACAAAAAATACTGCTCTCTCTTTACCTCAAAAAACTTTTTAAGTGTTTTCCATAGTAATTCAATCGTGTACTCAAATTTTTGTATCTGACCGTTCTTTATTAGGTCTGCCTCCAATTCATTGAATTTTTTTAAATCAATTTCCATTGATCTCTCAAAAGAAGAAATCGCGATTAAAAGATCTTTAAAAGAAAGTCGCAAGCGATTACCATTTTGCATTTTGCAAAAAACTCATACTTTTTTTAAAGTACGAAAGAGTTGATTACAAAACCTGATCACCGATGAAAATCTATTCATTTATTTTTTCCATCTCTTCATTTACAAAATCCATCAATGTTTTAATATTTTCTTCAGAAAAATCAAAGGCCAGTCCTGCGGCTTTATACAATTCAGGTAAGGTTTTGGTGCCGCCAAGAGAAAGAGCTTTCATATAATTATCCAGCGCCTGCCCAGGGTTTTTCTTATACTGCATCCACATACCGATTGCTCCTAATTGTGCAATGCCATATTCAATATAATAGAAAGGAACTTCAAACAAATGCAATTGCTTTTGCCAGGCATTTGCCCTATAGATATCCAGGCCCGTATAATCAATTACGTTATCAGAAAAATCATCCAGGATAATGATCCATTGTTTCGTTCTCTCATCTATTGAATGACCCGGATTTTCATAGATCCAATGTTGAAATTTATCGATGATTGCGATCCACGGAAATATGGTTATGGTTCTTTCAAGCTGGTGTTCCTTCGCCCTCCTGAGATCATCTTTATTTTCAAAAAAAACATCCCAATGATCCATACTAAAGAGCTCCATCGCCATGCTGGCAACTTCTGCAATTTCCATTGGATATTCTTTAAACGCATTTAAAGTTAAATCGTGCGTGAGAAAGGAATGCACCGCGTGGCCGCCTTCATGCACCATCGTAGTTACATCATGCATTTGCCCGGCGGCATTCATAAAAATAAAAGGTGCGCCGCTTTCAGCGAGCGGACAATTATATCCGCCCGGAGCTTTCCCCTTCCTGCTTTCCAAATCAAGATGCTTCATTGCATTCATCTGCCGCAGGCAATCTCCAAAAAACGGGCGTATCTCCGTAAAGCACGCTACGGATTTATTCAATAACTCGCTTCCCGTTTCAAAAGGAGTAAGCGCCTTTGTTCCTTCCGGTTCCGCTTCCACATCCCACGGGCGAAGATGGTCCAGGTTTAGTTTTTGTTTTTTATGAGTATATATTTTATTCACTAAAGGCAACATGCACTTCCTGATGGAATCATGAAAACGAAAACAATCTTCTTTGGTATAATCAAACCGGCCTAGCTCTTTAAACTTGTAATCTCTATAATTTTCGAAGCCCGCATTCAGCGCCACTTTCTGTCTTTTTTCGATCAATTCAGAAAACAGATCATTGAGTGCATCTTTATCTTTTAAACGTCTTTCATTTATTTTCCTGTAAACTTCTTCCCTCAATTTTCTGTCATGACTTTCAAGAAATTTGGCGGCCTGCTGCAGCGTATATTCTTCACCGTTAACTTCCACCATCATCTTGCCGGTTATCATACCATATTTTTGTTGCGCGACAGCGAGCTCAGCCTGCAACGGAATATTTTCTTCGCGGAACAGATCAATATTTTTTTTCACGGAACGCAAATAAGTAAAGTAGATGGCCGCGTCCAGCTCATGAATAAAAGGAGAATGGATAAGCTTCTTATTTAATGCGTCTGCGTACGGCTGTATTTTAGGATGGATCTCCATGCAAAAAAAGTTGAACGAATCTTCCAGTTTTTTGTCGGTAGTGTCACAAGTCATTTTTATTTGACGCCAGCTAAAGTCTTCATTGATTACGGCATCCAGCTCATTCATATCTGCAAGCCATTTTTCAAGATCAGCTTTTGAAGTGATCTCTCTTTCCAATAGCTCTTTGAAATAGGGTTCAATAGTTTCCCA
>JALZAJ010000455.1 GCA_030948465.1 Bacteroidota bacterium | reverse complement strand
ATTAGCTTTTGATTGGGCAAAAAAAGCGGTCGGTCTTGGTGCCGGCGAAATACTCCTCACATCAATGAATAACGACGGAACAAAAAATGGTTTTGCTGAAGATATCACATTCATGTTTTCACAAAATCTTCCGGTTCCTATCATTGCGTCGGGAGGCGCAGGCACCATGGAGCATTTTGCGGATGTTTTTATAAAAGCCAATGCCGATGCAGCTTTGGCGGCAAGTGTTTTTCATTATAAAGAAATGGAAATTCCATTGTTGAAACAATATTTATCAAATCAAAATATCAATGTAAGACTATGAATTCCGAAACGATTACTATAGATTTTTTACAGTCTGTAGATTTTTCAAAAACCCCGGATAACCTTGTGCCCGTGATTGTGCAGGATCATACTACCGATAAAGTATTGATGCTTGGGTTTATGAATGAAGGAGCATTGAAGCAGACAATTGAAACAAGGTTAGTGACTTTTTTCAGCCGTAGCAAACAAAGGCTTTGGGTAAAAGGGGAAACCAGTAAAAATTATTTGCACGTTATTGATATTAAAATTGATTGCGATAAGGATACCATTCTTATAAAAGCAAAACCGGATGGACCGGTATGTCATACGGGCACGGATACCTGTTTTAAAGAATCTAACAGCAAGGAAGATTTTTTAGATATTTTAGAAAAAATTATTGTTGCCAGAAAGCAAAATCCGGATGAAAAATCTTACACATCTTCTCTATTCACAAAAGGAATAAATGCCATTGCTCAAAAAGTTGGAGAGGAAGCAATTGAACTGGTTATAGAAGCCAAAGATGACAACGCCGATCTTTTTCTGAATGAGGCTGCAGACCTGCTATTTCACTATATGATTTTATTACAAGCCAAAGAAAAAACCCTTGCAGATGTGGTTAAGATTTTAAAAAACAGGCATAAAAATAACTGAACCTAAAGCGGTAAGCAGTTGCATAAAAAAACTTCCCGTAATAAGCGGGAAGTTTTTTTTATAAAAGAAGAAGATTAACTGAATAGTCCGCCCTTTTTGAAAGTGCGAACTCCTTCTCCTATTTTGAAACCGTTATTATATATTTCTATTTTATAATCTCCTGTTTGAAAATCGCTGTTCTGGGTCCATTCAACAGATACAGGTTCTTTCTGCCCCTGCACATAATTGATCTGAACTTTTTTTGTGTACGGTTTTTCGACTCCATCTCTCGTTACAAAAGTGCCGGAGCCTAACGCCTCAACTACTACGGGTCTTCCATCAGGCGAAGTTATGGCTATGTATAGATCTTTAGGTCCTGTAGGAGTGATCCTGTTTTCATCAATATCGAAAGATATCCTTAATTTATCTACTCTTTTCGCGGTAGTGGTTTCTTTTTCTTTACCACTTTTTTTCTCTTTAATCCCTACTATTTTGAAATCAGAAGCATGAAGTGTCGAGCCAACATCAATCACGTCTTCCTTCTGCTTAATAACCGTGGTTGCAGAATCGTAATTTTTCTTTTGAACATCGCGTTCCCTGGTTACCACTCTTTTTTCCTCCGTTAGCTGATTGTTAGCATTTTTAAGCGATTCAATTTCTGCAGTGTACGTTTCAATATTGCCTTTCAATTGTGAGATTAATCTCCGGGCTTCAGCGAGTTCGGCCTGGGTAGCATTTTTATTGTTAAGAATAGATTGAACTCTTGATTTTAAGCTTTCAATATCCTTATCCTTTGTACGCAAAAGGCTATCTGCTTTCGAGTTAGAAGTCTTTAGCATATCAAGCCTGAGAGCGGCATCATTCAACTCTCGCTGTAACTCATTTTTAGATGAATCACTTTCAACGATTTGAGATGTCAGCTCTTGCTTTTCCTGCCTGTTTTTATTTTTATCCCAAATAATGTAACCCCAGGTGCCCAGCAAAATAATAACAAGGATCGCCGTAAGAATATTGCGGTTGTTATTATTAGTGACTACGACCGGTTTTTCTTCAGGGACGTCACTGTTAGGAAAGTTTTCGTAACTCATTGTTGTAAGATTTATTTTTAAATTAGAAAAGATTGATGGGTGAAATTTCCAAAACCATGCCAAAGAGCTTTTATCCGAAATTTACAAATTTTTTTGCAAAAAAGGCAGGGTGGCCTTAATATTTTATCTTTGAAATAATGAGTGCATTATCAATACTTTCCGATTGGAAAAAAAATAATTATAAACCTATATACTGGCTCGAGGGGGAGGAAGATTTCTACATCGACGAAGTAATGGAATATGCTGAAAAGAAAATTTTAACCAACTCCGATGCAGAATTTAATCTTACCATTTTTTATGGCAAAGATGCTAACTGGGCCGATGTAATAAACTCATGCAGGCGTTATCCCATGTTTGCGGAGCGACAGGTGGTTTTGTTGAAGGAAGCGCAACAGATGAGAGATATTGAGAAGCTCGAAGGATACATCGAAAAGCCGTTAAAATCAACGGTTTTAGTGATTTCATACAAAGGAAAAACAGTTGATGGACGCAGCCGTTTAGCCAGGTTGCTTAAGAAACATGGCGAGATTTTTTTGTCAAAAAAAATATATGATAATCAGCTCCCTGCCTGGACTAACGGTTACCTTCAATCGAAGGGATTTGAAATTACTTCCAGGGCGTTAATGCT
>JALZAJ010000442.1 GCA_030948465.1 Bacteroidota bacterium | reverse complement strand
CAAAAAGGGGATACATTGTATGCACAGCCGGGTGCTAATGTGGTCGTAAAAAACAATGCCCAGGTATCGGTGCAGGGAGTTCTATTGCTAAAAGGCACACAGGCTGAACCAGTAACTTTCAATTCAGATTCGAACACACCCGGCTCCTGGGGCGGCTTTCAATGCGATAGTGCACAGGCGGTAACTATTATATGGACGCATGTAGAAAATACCGGCGGCCCTGATCCTTCCGGAAGCGCTAGAAAATCTTTGTTTGTAAACGCAAAGATCAATGTTGATATCGAAGATTCATGGTTCACGAACGGGCAGGATGATTTAATAAGAATTCAAAGCGGCGCTACCATAACCATCCTTAGAAACACAATTACATCTTCCGGTAGTACCGATGGCGAGGCCATAAATCTTAAAAGTGGAGTGACTGGTACGGTGGCATACAATGTAATTTATAGCCAGGCGGGAAGCGGCGTAAAACTGGAGACGAGCTCCACTGCCCCCTTTCCGCAAACAATAGTTGACGTTTATAACAATACGCTTGTTGCCAACGGTTGGAGAAGAGGCGCTGCGGAACCGGGCCGCGGCGTATCTGTTGGCTTAAATGCAATCGGTCGTGTATTCAATAATATTTTTGTAAATAATTACCAGGGGTTGGAAATTTTTAATGATGCGGATCTCTATACCACTTACGGCAATAATTTATTTTATGCCAGCATTGATAATTTTACTGACAACACGGTAAGCCCTGCTGTTTCAATATCATTACGCGAAAATTTTTATCCTTCTGATGGAACCGGCACACCGCAACCCTCAGACTTAATATCAACAGGTGTTGGAAATTTAAATCCATCATTTGTAAGTTTTGATGGAACCGTTGCCGCACCTAATGGGGCAAAAAATAAAAACAATTTTCATCTGCAGGTTGGCTCACCGGCATTGAATGCGGGCAATCCAAAATATAATAATGACATCGGTGCCTACACAAACGATGACCGTGGGAATAATCATTAATAAATTCAATATCATAACTTACTCTTTGCTTCGGAATCATTATGAAAAAACTATTTTTTTTGCTGATAATTATTTTCTCGGGTCTATTATCATTTTCTCAAAATGCCAATTATGTAAAAGAAAAAGGAACCGGCTATCGCGGCACAGTTATAAAAGATTTGAAAGCAATAAAGGGATTAAGCTTTTGCGTAATTGAGATTGGGGACGTTATGGAGATTATTATCAAAGGGCTGTTGCAGATCAATTAAGCAGCGCTGTTATTGGCGTGGATGCGTCATTCATTATTTCTACAGGTGATAATATCTATCCGAACGGAGTGATAAGTGAATATGATCCTGCATGGAAATATGCTTATGAAGATGTTTACAACACTTATCCAACTCATATAAACTGGTATGTTGTTCTGGGTAATCACGATTATAAAACCAACCCTGATGCAGAAGTGGCTTATAGCAAAATAAGCGCACGGTGGCACATGCCAGCCCGGTATTTCAGCATCAAAAAAAACATTGGAAAGGATTTAGCTAATACAGCCGAATTCTTTTTTATTGACACTACTCCCTTTCAAAAAAATTATTATAGCGAGCCTGACTATGCAAGCCATGTGGCAGGTAATGATACCGCAGCCCAACGCAATTGGTTAATAAATGGATTAAAGAATAGTACAGCAAAATGGAAATTTGTTATCGGCCATCATCCCTTATATTCAGCAGGTAAAAGAAAAGGTAAACTGGGTGATATGCTTGATGCATTCCTGGAAATTTTTGAAAAATATAAAGTGGATGCTTACTTCTGCGGCCATGAACATCAACTGGAAGTTGACAAAGAAAATGGGTATCATTTTTACCAGTTTATTTCCGGCGCAGGTTCAGAATCTACAGCCGTCACCAACGCCCCTTATACAAAATTCACTGCACAGGATCATGGTTTTTTAACCGCAGGAATTTATGAAAACGAAATGCTGATACAGTATATAAATGCGGATGGGAAAATATTATTTGCGACAACGGTAAAGAAATAAACCTTAATCATACTGCAAAAATTCTCCTGATCTCAATTTTTTAAAGGAAGTCAGTGTCAGGTCAGTAGGCCTTCCTCTTTCAATCCGTTTAGCTCTTTTTGATAGTTTCGCGATTCCTACTTATGTTTACTTTAAATTACTTTGAATATAATTTATCCACGTTTTAATGAAAAAAAGATTGCTTCCATTGCTGATTTTTGCGTCGCAAAGGTGCATCAGAATATTTACATTATCACAATTAGAGGTAAGCACATAATCAATTCTTGTTTCCGACGCAAGAGGTACTGTTCTGCCGGCAAATTCGATGCAGCCAAATTTGTATTGCTTTAACTCGCCTGACGTTTCTTTTGAGGAAAGTCTATCTTCAATTTCCAGCAGCGCATTTATGAATTGCGGCAGCATTTTTTTCTCAATGGGAAAAAGTCTATGGAGTTTGTCCATTGGCGTGATTGTGTCTGTATATGTTATTGGTTGAGCGAAGTGCGTATCGAGTAAGGCATATTTCTGCGCTTGCAAATTGATCGATGCGAAGGAGATTAAAAAAGGCAAAATAAATTTCATAAACTCGTTTATCTGTTTCCGATGCATTGATTGTTTCCCATGTTGAACAAGTTGTTTTTTTGGAGAGTAATCGGATATTTCTTTTAATCTCGGACGATCAAGCTCGGTACCCTATTTTTTAAGCTCTGGCTCTAAATTACTATGTGCAACCACTTATGATATTTATAGTGATAGGGAGAACAGAAATGGTTGGGCTGATTGCAATTAATATATAGGGATATCAGTCAAAGACTACATAAACCGATAGTTGGTCATTTTATTACCGCGGCAAAGGAGGTAATATTCCTACTTTATGTAAGAGGCTGACTGCCTGCTCGGAGCGTCCAAAAAAATGGATTAGTAAATCCTTATCGTAATCTTATTGAAGATGATAATTGTTTAAATTTTCAATCTCAATAACTATGCCCGCAAAAATTTTAACTCAAATGATGTAGCGGGATAGAAGAAAGTTTAAGTCACGAAAGTTCCGGCAAAGTTTTCTTCGTTTTAAATTTTTAAGCATTGAAGTCCACCTCATTAACAACAGGCTTTGCCTCACTTTTTTTTTAAATGCTCAGTTTATAAGCCCTTATAAATTAATAACAGATGTGTTTATTTCATTTTCATTTTCCCAAATACAAACCACTTTATCATTCCTGAGGGATTGCAACAATGGTAGGCTTCCCTTCCCCATATTTATTTTTGCGCCATCAGGCTTCATAACTATTACATTTCCTTTTTCCGTCCATGTATACACATTCTTATTGTTTATCGTTTCTATTGAGCAACTTCTACCTTCGCCTATTTCTTTTTCAGGCTTACCAGGCTGAGCTGTATAAATTTTCCCCTGCCTGCGCCAGACGGTTTCGGGTATCTTATTTTTATTAATAGCAATGCCGCCGCCATCCATCGGGCAGCCATCCAATTTCCAGCTCCCATTACCTAATTTTTGTGCTTGCCCGAAGGTCTTCCCATTATCGGAAGATTCAGTTAAGTACAAATCCCTGTTTCCACTTAGAAAGTTTCTGAACATTACATAAACGTTATTACCAGAAACGACCGTTGATGGCTTACAGCATTCACAGACTGTACCGGACGGTGAAGCATACACGATAATATTTTTGTGCCATGTTTTTCCTCCATCATCGGATCTTGCCCCATAAACACTTTGTCCCTTCGGATTATTTACACCAAGCCATACGGCAAATACATTGGAGCCATCGGCGCTCAAAGCTGTGAGGCCTTCTTTGGAGATTTCATTAATATCATTTACTTTTTTCGTTTTGTCCCATTTGCCATCAATGGCCTTTCTGTAAGAAAATATGTTTCCTGCCTTATCACCAGCAATTACAATAAGCCCGTTAGCAACAGCGGCTACCTGCGGCCCTCTTGTAGCCGAGGCAATCAAGTGCGGCAGTTCTGCAACTAATGCCGGAGAAGAGTAAGATATACCGTCCTTTGAAGAAACATACATAATACTGTCTCCGCTTCCGTATACAATATGAATCACATTTCTTTTATCTTTTGTAATAGCAGGCATGTGCCCTTTGGCGATAATAATTTCGTTGTTGTCTTTTTTCTGCGTAAAAGCAGCCAGCAAAATGAATAAAGAAAGAATGGACAAAATAAGTTTTTTCATAAGAATGTTTTTATTTGTAATGATTAAAATGCTTTTACATTTTCATGCCAGCCATTGGGTCAGAACCATGTTCAAAGATATATTCACTATTCAATAAATACGCTCCGCTGGTTACTACTACATCTCCTGTTGCAAGGCCTGATGTTATTTCAACTGCATCGCCATCTGATATCCCTGTTTTTACCATGCGTATTTCATAAACGCCGGGTTTCAACTGGAGCCAAACGGTTGATCCTTTACTGTCTCGTAATACCGCATCAGAAGGAAGTGTGATAGAATTATGTTGTTGTTTGTTTATTGTAATATAAACCGGCATTCCCGGATGTAACTGGTTGTTTTTATTAGGTAGCGTGACTCTTATCAAATTGATTCTTGTATCGGGATTGATTTCAGGATTTACAAAGTCAATCTTTCCATTTAGTGTTTGGTTGATATCCGGAATTTGTACGGATACATTTTCAGTATTATTGATAGAAGACATTTGCGTGGTATATACCTGTGCCTCTGCCCAAAGTGTGGATAGATTGGCAAGCTGCACAACAGCACCGCCTTCTATTACATACTCTCCTTCATTTACATTGATGGCTGTAATGTATCCCGCTTCCGTACTGAAGAAAGATGTAAGAGTTGAGGCTTGTTTGCTTTGTGCAAGTTGTTTGATTTGTTCATTGGTCATTCCCCAGAGTAACAATTTATTTTTTGCACTTTCAACCAAAGCAGCATAATTAATCA
>JALZAJ010000426.1 GCA_030948465.1 Bacteroidota bacterium | reverse complement strand
AACCCGATTCCAACAGGCCTGGAAAAATCAACGATAATATCTATGTTGCTATTTCCTTGCTAAAGTCATTGCGAACAATAAAACCAAAAAGGCCGATTGAACTTACAAAATATTTGCTCGTCAGTTCAGGTTTTAAGAATTTAAGTTTGCTTTTAATTGAATCTAAATCGCCCATGTAACAAATAGATCAAAATTCAGAAGTGAGTGAAGAGTTTCGCACAGTAAGTCCATTTCTACATCATATGTTGCTAAGCCAGTTATGTGTTGTTGAATGATTTTAATCTTGTTTACCATTGTTTTTTGACCATGCAAGGTTACATAAACATTCCGATTGCCTAAATCAGGAAGTTCATTAAGTCCTTATTATCCCGCCAATGAGTGGGCTTATTTTCTTCGGTAATTTCACAACACGCCAAAGCTTTGGCTTTCATGTCAAGGTCAACTTCAGCATAAATGTTAGTGGTATTGATTGATACATGCCCAAGCCAGACTCTGATGGTATTGATATCAACACCTACCTTTACTTGCCAGACAAAAAAGTAGTTGAACAAAAAGTAAAAGAAATTATCTCGAAAGGCCCTTAGCATAAACTCATTACTATTTGCCATCCTGTCAGCAAAAACATTATGGCATTTTTTTTGAAAACAACCTTAAAAAAAATCATACCATGCAAAAAGGAAGTATAAGAGTACAAACGGAAAATATTTTTCCTATAATTAAAAAATTTCTATACAGTGATCATGAAATATTTATTCGTGAGTTAGTGAGTAACGCCGTTGATGCTACACAAAAATTGGGCACGCTTTCCTCTATTGGCGAAGCTAAAGGCGACATTGGAAATATTGACATTACTATTTCAATTGATAAGGAAAAAAAGACATTAACCATTTCTGATAAAGGAGTTGGCATGACGGCAGAGGAGGTAGATAAATATATCAACCAGGTGGCATTCAGCGGCGCAGAAGAATTTCTGGAAAAATATAAGGGCAAAAATGAAGCAAATATTATTGGCCATTTTGGTTTGGGATTTTATTCTTCGTTTATGGTGAGTGAAAAAGTCGAGATCATAACAAAGAGCTTTTTGGAAGATGCAAAAGCGGTGAGATGGGAATGCGACGGAAGTCCGGAATTTACTCTCGAAGAAACCGAAAAAGAAAGCCGCGGAACCGATATAGTTCTTTACATAAATGAAGAAAGTAAAGAATTTTTAGAACCAGAAAGAGTAAGACACATACTTGAAAAATTCTGTAAATTTTTACCCATTCCTATTAAGTTCGAGGACAAGCAAATAAATAATATTTCTCCTGCATGGACCAAAAAACCTGCAGATCTTACTCCGCAGGATTACCAGGATTTTTATAAAGAATTATATCCTTTCAGTGAAGCGCCTTTATTTTGGATTCATCTTAATGTTGATTATCCTTTTAACCTAACGGGTATATTATATTTTCCTAAAATAAAACAACGGTTTGAAAATCAAAAAGACAAAATCCAACTTTATAGCAACCAGGTTTTTGTAACTGATGAAGTGAAGGATATCGTACCCGAGTTCCTGATGTTGCTTCACGGTGTAATTGATAGCCCGGATATTCCATTGAATGTGAGCCGCAGCTATTTGCAGGGAGATCCTAATGTAAAAAAGATCAATTCTTACATCACCAAAAAAGTCGCTGATAAACTTGAAGAGATTTTTAAAGCGGACAGAAAATCGTTTGAAGAAAAATGGGAAAGCCTGGGAATATTTGTTAAGTACGGAATGATATCGGAAGACAAATTTTTAGAGAAAGCAAATAAATTTAATCTCTTTGAAGATGCGAAAGGCGGAAAATTTTATACCCTTGATGAATACCGCCTTGCAACAGAAACATTGCAAAAAAATAAAGATGGCAAGCTGGTTATCCTTTACACGAATGACCCTGTTCAGCAAAACACTTTTATAAAAGCTGCGGAGCAAAAGAATTATATTATTGTAAAGCTGGAAACTATTGTTGATAATGCTTTTGTCAACAATATGGAAATGAAATGGAATGACGTACAGTTTGTAAGAGTGGACGCTGATATTGCTGACAATCTTATCGATAAAAATGAAAACACGGAAAGTGTTCTGTCGAAAGATGAAACAGAAAAACTTAAAGAATTATTTAAAATCGACGCTCCTTCACTTCACGTAACGGTTGAAGTTAAAGGCCTTAATGCAGATGGCTTACCGGTGGTGGCGACCCGTCCCGAATTTATGAGAAGAATGAAAGACATGGCAGAATTTGGTGGTGGCATGAGCAGCTTTTATGGAAACATGCCTGAGGAGGTAACGCTTACGGTTAATGGAAATCATCCTGTTTTTCAAAATATTTTAAAAGAAGATGATAAAGTGAAACAGGAAAATAAAGTAAGAAACTTAGCGGATCTCGCATTACTGTCGCAGGGACTTTTAAAAGGAAATGACTTAACCAATTTTATACATCGCAGTGTTGAAATGATGGAGGGGAAAGAAAAAAGTAAAATCATTTTAGAAACATAAACGAAAAATTCTTTTTTTAATAGCTCTGAATTTCAGGGCTATTTTTTTTTGGGTAAACAGCAAAAATTTCTACTCTTCCAACTTATTTGATAAAATACTTACTTCTAAATATTCTAATTTTTTAAAATAGTATTCTTCTTCAAAGCCGGCGCTTAAAAGTATCTCTTTATGCACCGGGTTGAGATACACAATATGGACAATCCGGGATTTTTCTTTCAGGGATTTAAGAATGTTTTTAACAACGGGCAACATCACTATTTCATCAAAAGGATTGAAGAAGAAGAAAACATTTTCATCTTGCCTGACCTGGTAATTGACGGCATCATCACATATAACGGTAAACCTGGTTGACGGAAAAAGAGATTTGGTTTTACTAATATTTCGCTGGGCGACTTCACATAAAGCTTTTGCAAAGTCAATTCCCGTGATTTCGGTAAATCCATAATAGGCTGCCACTGCAAGCACTCTTCCTTTGCCACAGCCAAAATCCACTATATTTTTATTTGCGTTTATGCTTCGCAGGTAGTCAAACGATTTTTCTATCAAATAATAATTAGCAGCCTGGTATATAGAGGAATGAATTAGGTTTTCACTGTTAATTTGAAGAGTTTTCAGCCGGTTTAACTCGACCGACTGAATGTTATATTTTTTCTCTCCTCTTATTTCATGGCTGACCGTAAAAAATGCAAGCCGGAAGTTCCAGTTGATACTTATAAAATAAAAATATTTCAGGTAATAAAGAAAATTCATTGCAAAAATTAATTTGTTATCATTCCATTTCTGAAGGTCTGATATCTATTACCTTAAGCTGCAAATTTATTTCACCATTCCAGTCATTTTCGTCAAGAGTATATACCATGTCCACGGGCTTTTTCATTTGCAGCAAATGAAATTTTTCAGCCATATTAAATCCTATTCCGGTCAAAATTATATTGTCCTGTTTTACAACGAAGCGTATATGTTGCTCCTTCACTATTTTCGACCAGGATGTATCGGTAACCTTCCTTGTTATAAAAACCGGCCGGAGATTTTCAGGGCCATAAGGTTCCATTTGGGTAATGATATTATAAAAAGATTTAGTGATATTTTTAAATGAAATTTCAGCATCAATCCTTATTTCCGGAATGAGAAGCCTGGGTTCTATTATGGAAGAAACGATCTCTTCAAATTTATTACTAAATGCTTCCACATTTTCAGTTAACATGGTCATACCGGCGGCGGCAAAGTGGCCACCGTAGCCAATAAGATGTTCTCTGCAGGCATGTATGGCTTCGTACAAATTAAAGCCGGGAACGCTGCGGGCGCTGCCCCCGGCAAACTCACCGCTTTGTGTAAGTACGACGGTAGGGCGGTAATATTTTTCAATAAGCCTGCTGGCAACTATCCCTACCACACCTTTATGCCAGTGTGTTTTATATACTAC
Organism: Bacteroidota bacterium; assembly: GCA_030948465.1. GTDB lineage: Bacteria > Bacteroidota > Bacteroidia > Chitinophagales > Chitinophagaceae > Ginsengibacter. The sequence continues at coordinate 10,920 of JALZAJ010000426.1, read as the reverse complement.
AGTGGTCTTGCGATTTAAAAGTATTTCATCACTTTCAATCATAGCAAATGCCTCTTCAGTAATGGTACTATCTGCATCTTTGCGATCTGTATTATCACTGTGAAGCATCTCTGCGTAATGCATAGCCGTTTTAAAATCATTCTCAATGAACATCATGACGGCTTTTGAAGCATCATCCATTCTGCCCGCCGCATTTACTCTTGGTGCAATTATAAAAACCACATCGTTTATTGAAAATTTTTTTTTGATGCCGCTTAATGTTATCAATGCTTTTATTCCGGGTAAAGGGTCTGTGTTTAACTTTTGCAAACCAAAAAAAGCCAGTATTCGATTTTCCCCGGTAATAGAAACAATGTCTGCACCAATTGCCGTAACTACAAGGTCAAGATAATGCATATACTGTTCTTCGGATACCCGTAAGCGTTGTGAAAGGGCGGTAATAAGCTTAAACGCAACTCCGCAACCACAGAGTTCCTTATATGGATAATTACAATCCTTTTGCTTCGGGTTCAATATTGCAATGGCAGGCGGAAGTTCTTCGTCGGGTAAATGATGATCGCATACTATAAAATCAAGCCCTATCGAATCAGCATACGAAATGAGATCAATGGATTTAATACCGCAATCGACAGAAATTATGAGATGAAAGCCATTTTCTTTAGCAAAATCAATTCCCATTTTGCTTACCCCATATCCTTCCCTGTAACGATGCGGAACATAAAAAGCTATATTTTCTTCACAATAAATATCTTTTAAAAACCGGTACATACTTGCCACAGCAGTCGTTCCGTCAACATCATAGTCGCCAAACACAAGAATTTTTTCATTATTATTTATGGCAGCCAATATTCGTTGTACCGCCTTTTCCATATCTTTCATTAAGAAAGGATCATGGAGCTGGGAAAGTTGAGGCCGAAAAAAATCTTTGGCATTTTCGTATGTATCCACACCTCTTTGTACAAGAATCTTACATAAAGGATAACTGATTTTCAGGCATTGCTGCAGCGCTGCAATCTTGGTTTCATCCGCTGATAATATTTTCCATCTTTTTTCCATGATTGTTTATTAACTCATTAGCCATTCTGATAATTAGCTAATTGAGAATTCGTAATTAATTCATTATACACACACAAGAAAATAACTCGCTAATATTTGCGGTCTGTTGTAAATAATACCAACTCTTCTAAGCCTTTTCGAATATCACTCTCAGGAAATTCACACAAAATATTTAACGCCTGATCTCTATATTCACTCATTTTCTTATTTGCATATTTAATACCACCGGTTTCAGTTACTTTTTCTAAAACATATTTTATTTTCGAAGGATCTTTGTTTTCATTCTTAAGAATATAAATGATTTTTCTTTTTTCTATTTTAGAAATATTATTTAAAGTATAGATTAAAGGGAGTGTAAGCTTTTTTTCTTTGAGATCATTACCCGTAGGCTTACCCACATCATCTTTTCCGTAATCAAAAAGATCGTCTTTTATTTGAAAAGCTATTCCTGTTTTTTCCCCGAAACTTTTCATTTTCGCCGTTATCACTTCATCCTTACTTGTGCTCCACGCTCCCACTGCGCATGCTGAAGACAATAATGAGGCAGTTTTGCCTTTTATTATTTCGAAATAAATATCTTCCTTAAGATTTAAGTTCCTCGATTTTTCTATTTGCAATAATTCACCCTCACTCATTTGTTTCACTGCCTCCGATAAAATATGTAAATGTTTAAAATCTTCTGCTTCGGTAGAAAGTAATAATCCCTTTGAAAGTAAGTAATCACCTACGAGCACGGCAATCTTGTTTTTCCATAACGCGTTTATTGATAAAAAACCTCTCCTTTCCAGGGACTCATCTACCACATCGTCATGAACCAGAGTAGCGGTATGCAAAAGTTCCACTAAAGCAGCGGCCCGATAAGTAGATTCATTAACGGCACCGTGCAATTTAGCGCTTAAAAAAACGAACATAGGGCGCAGTTGTTTGCCTTTTCGCTTGATAATATATTTCATTATTCTATCAAGAAGAGGTGTGTTGCTTTTTACTGAATTTGCAAATTTCTTTTCGAATATGAGTAATTCATCCGCTATGAGATCCCTGGAAAATTGCATTGTCATAGCAGGCAATATAGTGCAGATTGAAATAATTAAATAATAATTGTAACGAACAGTTTTGATTTATTACAGCAGCGCCAGACGGCATAACAGATTTAAAAAAATACTTTCTCAAGCTCATGTAAAAACTTTTCATTAAAGCAGCGCATAAGATCAAACAATAGTCCTAAGTTTACAAAATTGTAAGGATATGTAAATCGTTCAAAATCTAAATATTTGCTAAAAAAATTTGGTTTTTGATATTGGTTTAATATTTTTGCAATCAATCAACTCGTTTATTTAGAAATTATTAATCAAAAAGTTATGACAAGCAAAAAGTACAAAATTTTTTTAATAGGTTTTTTTTCCCTTCTCACATTTGGAGCATTCGCTCAGGACACCGGGGTTTACAATATTTACGATTCAAGCGTAATTTCTTCCAAAGGAATGGCGCAGCAAAATGAGTTCATGAATAACACGTATGATTTTCCGGCCAAGCCGCGCAGTGAGTTTGAGTTTGGAATTTCAGCGGGTATGTTCTCAGTTAGTAGCGACGTTTCTGCCAAGTTACCCACGGTAGGGTTTTCCGCACACGTTCGTAAAGCGTTAGGCTACATTTTTTCTATGAGATTACAATATGTTTATGGAGTTGCAAAAGGTTTAAACTGGAAGCCTTCGTTCGGCTACTCAAATAATCCCGCATGGTCCGCTTACAGCGTCGCAAACCAGGACCCGGTATATTATAATTACCGTGCGCATGTTCAGGATTTATCTTTACAGGGAATTTTTACATTAAACAATATTCGCTTTCACAAGCAGAAAACAGGAATGGTACTTTATGGCGGTATTGGTTTTGGCGCAACAATTTATAACACTAAAGTTCAAACGACAAATAGCAGCGGTCAACCATTAAATTTCAGATCAATTACCGGATCAGGCTATAAAGACAGGAAAAAAATTCGTGATGAATTAAAAACTCTTCTTAAAGACGCTCCATACAGGGATGCCGAAAATAACAGAGCTAACAATCCTACCATAGGAGATAACACTTTGAAACCATCCGGAACTGTGCTTGCCGGCATTGCGTTTAAATTGGGTAAGCGTGTTAATCTTGCTCTTGAGGATAGATTTACTTTTATTAAAGATGATTTATTAGACGGGCAGCAATGGCAGGAACATCCCGTTGGTGATCCGGTTCAAACGCGTGATTTTGATAGTTACAACTATGTTTCTATTGGATTAAATTTCAATATGGGTTCCAAATCTGTTGAGCCTCTATGGTGGATCAATCCATTGGATTATGCTTATAGCGAAATCAATAACCCCAAGCACATGAAACTGCCTAAGCCGGTTTTTGACGATGCGGATGGTGATGGTGTTGTTGACCAGCTCGACAGGGAACCAAATACACCTGCCGGATGTCCGGTTGATACGCACGGCGTTTCAAGAGATACCGATGGTGATGGTGTTCCTGATTGTAAAGACAAACAATTAATTACTCCTACAGAGTGCCAGCCGGTTGATGCTGATGGCGTAGGCAAATGCCCTGATCCTGAATGTTGTAAAAATATTGTACCTGCGCCGCCTGCCTGCCAGATCGGTGACTTACCAAGTGTATCTTTTAGAGGTAACTCAGGTGGTTTAAGCAGTGATGCAAAAGCAATGTTAGCTACCGTTGCTTCCAAATTAAAAAACAATGCTGACTGTGGCATTACCGTTACAGGATACCCTGCTGCGTCCAAAGCATCTCAGGCATTATGTAATAAAAGAATAGACGCAGTAAAAGCATACTTAACTGAAAAGGAAGGAATAAGTGCAGATAGAATAACTACTAATTGTGAAGTAGGTGGTGGCGATTCTAATACAGTTGATATTAAGGCAAAATAATTAAGACACTTTTGTTTAGTTAAAGACCCTTCCTGTTATGGAAGGGTTTTTTGTTATTATGAAAATATTAACCGGTTTCCTTTTGAAGAGTTTTTTTTAAGAACCATTTTTGCCCAAAATCACTTAATTTCGCAGCTCTTTATGAAGTTAGCCCTGGTATCGTTATTCTCATTTTTCCTGATCATCTCTTGTAACAGTCATTTTAATAAAGTGATGAAGAGTACTGATTATGATTATAAACTTAAGCAGGCGGATGAGTATTATGCCAAAAAGAAATACAACTACGCGGGGCAGTTATATTTAGAATTATTCTCTATTTTAAAGGGTACGGATAAATTTGAGGATTTGTATTATAAATATGCTTATTGTTCCTTTTACCAAAAAAATTATTCTGATGCGGAAAATCTTTTTAAAGGGTTTTTAGAAGTTTTTCCAAATAGCACTAAGGCGGAAGAGATAGCTTACATGCATGCATATACCTATTATTTACAATCGCCAAAAGCTGAACTGGAACAGATAAATACAACAAAAGCAATAGGAATGCTGCAATCTTTTATAAATACTTATCCTAATTCACCAAGAATTAAGGAGGCAACGGAACTGATTGCGAAAAGCCGCGCCAAACTTGAATTAAAAGATTATAAAACGGCGCAGTTATATTATAATCTTCAGCAATATCGTGCGGCGGGAATCTCATTTACGAGCTTAATGAATGCTTATCCCGAATCGGAAAAGGGAGAAGAATATATGCTTATGGCTATAAAATCTTACTTTCAGTTTGCAAAAATGAGTTATGCTGATAAGCAATTAGAACGTTATGAAAAAGTCTCAGCGGAATACTTTGATTTTGCAGATCGATATCCTGAAAGCAAATTGTTGAAAGAAGCAGAAAATTATAAAGACCTTAGTCTGAACAATATTAAACAAATAAAAAATGAGCAAATTAAGACGCCAACAGAGCGCTAACACCAGTAATGTAGTAGAGACCAGGAACCTTACTGACATAAAAGCGAAAACCGGAAACTTATATGAATCAATTGTGGTAATTGCCAAGAGAGCTAACCAGATTAATATCTCTATTAAAGAAGAACTGCATAATAAGCTTGAGGAATTTGCCAGCCACACAGATAGTCTGGAAGAAATTCATGAAAACAAAGAGCAGATCGAAATTTCCAAAGCATACGAAAGAATGCCCAACCCGGCACTTTTAGCATCTGCGGAATTTATGGAGGATAAAATTTATTATCGAAGAAACGAAGACAACTTATTTGATTAATAATTTAATCGATTCTTACTTTACTCGTTAAAGTGATTTTATATTAATTTTTACGTAAGAAAGTATATTTTTAATGGCGGCTTTTTGACCGCCATTTTTATTTGGCCAGCTATTATTTTTCGCAATTAGAAGACAAGCAAGCATCCATTTGTAATAGCAGGGTCCTGAAGAATAAATTTTTAAAAATGCTAAAAGGAAAAAAGATCCTGCTGTGCGTTACAGGAAGTATTGCCGCTTATAAAGCGGTGGTTTTATTAAGATTGCTTATTCGATCGGGAGCCGAAGTAAAAGTGATCATGACTAACGCTGCAAAAGATTTTGTATCACCTCTCACCTTTTCAACACTTTCCAAAAATAAAGTTCTATCAAATCTGTTTGACGAGGAAACCTGGGCAAATCATGTATCTCTCGGCAGGTGGGCGGATATAATGCTGATAGCACCGGCATCCTGCGATACGATTTCAAAAATGGCAAATGGACTTTGCGATAATTTATTAACGGCTGTTTATCTTTCTGCAACCTCTGCGGTAGCGATCGCACCGGCTATGGACGAAGATATGTGGCATCATTCATTTACTAAACGGAATATTAAAGTTCTTACAGAGAACGGACACCATATTCTAAATGTTAATGATGGAGAACTTGCCAGCGGCTTAATTGGCGAAGGAAGAATGGCAGAGCCTGAAGAAATCATTCATTTCCTAAACGATTTTTTTTCTGCAAAAGAGAGTTTGAAAGGTACAAAGGCATTGGTAACTGCAGGCCCAACATACGAAGCAATTGATCCGGTACGTTTTATCGGAAATCATTCTACCGGCACAATGGGCGTTGAAATTGCCAAAGAGTTAAGAGCGAAAGGCGCAGAGGTAACTCTTATAATTGGCCCGTCTTTTATTGAAATACCAAAAGAAATAAAGGCTGTGAAAGTCACATCTGCCCATGAAATGTTTGAAGCCGCTTTTCAATATTTTGATACTTGCCATATCATTGTAATGGCTGCCGCTGTGGCCGATTATATGCCGGAAAATTCATCAAAGAAGAAAATAAAAAAGGAAAATGAGGAATTAATTTTAAAGTTGAAAAAAACCAGGGATATTCTTGCAAGGGCAGGTGAGCTGAAAACAAAAGATCAGACTTTAGTAGGGTTTGCATTAGAAACAGAAAATGCGAAAGAAAATGCGATTAAGAAAATGGTAAAAAAGAATGCAGACCTTGTTGTGCTTAATTCTTTAAATGATGCAGGCGCCGGCTTCGGACATGGCACAAACAAAATCAGTATTTTTGAAAGCAATGGTAAAGAGCATCTCTTTGAAAAAAAATCAAAAAAAGAGGTAGCCGCAGATATAGTAAACACGATCATCAATTATAGAAATGTATAGAGTATTCCTCCTTTTTTTATTTTGCCTTTTATTAAACGTATGTTATCCTCAGCTTAAGGCAAGAATAAGCGTACTTAGTAATCGGGTTGGAAATACAGTTGATAAAAAAACATTTCAAACGCTGCAAACGGCACTTAATGATTTCGTGAATAACCGGAAATGGAGTAATGACAATTTTACCCAAAATGAAAAGATTGACTGCAGCTTTTTATTAAACCTGGAATCCGGCGGCGATGCCAACGTTTACAAAGCATCTCTAACGATACAATCAGCGCGGCCGGTTTTCAATTCTTCTTATTTATCCCCTATCATCAATTTCCAGGATAATGATTTTACTTTTAAATATGCCGAATTTCAACAGCTCGAATTTAATGACAACAGGGTTTCCGGTACAGATGCATTAGTATCGAACCTGACCGCTGTGTTTGCGTATTACATTAATATAATACTCGGCATGGATTACGATTCGTTTTCTCCGCGTGGAGGCGATCCTTACTTTCAAAAGGCAGAAAACATAGTCAACAATGCACCGGAAGGAAGAAATATTTCAGGATGGAAAGCCTTTGACGGAACAAGGAACCGGTACTGGCTTTCAGAAAATTTATTAAATAGCCGCTATACAATTATTCACGATGCCATTTATAGCTACTATCGCCTTGGCATGGATAAACTATATGACGATGAAATCAATGCCAGAACTCAAATATTAAATGTGCTAAGCCTTCTCAATACTTTCAACGTTGAAAACCCTAACACGATGATATTGCAGTTTTTCCTGCAAGGTAAAACCGACGAGCTTATTAAAATTTTTGCAAAAGCAACTCCTCCGGACAAATCCAAAGCTCTTGAGTATTTGCAGCGAATTGATGTAACGTCAGCGACTAAATATAAAGAAGGGCTTAAATAATGCAAAACACATTTCTATTTGTAACATGTTGTTTATTGTTATCATGCTCTGGTAAAAACGATACACCGCAGGGAATTATTAAACCAAAAGAAATGTCGGGAATTATGTGGGATGTATTGAGGGCGCAAAATTTTGCAGCAGAGATTGCCCGTAAGGACTCTTCTATAAATGTTGCAGCACAAACAAAAGTGCTGACGCAAAAAGTATTTGAAATTCACAAGATCAATGCTTCGCTTTTTGATAAAAGTTATAATTGGTACACCAGTCATCCTGATATGTTAGAAACTATTTTCGACAGTTTATATACACAAAAAGAAAGAGAAAATGATCTGCTCAGAAGTAATCAGTATAAACATGTGTTCAAAGATTCATTAATAAAAAAAATGATTAAATGAATAAAGTTTTCAAAAATGCTGCAGAAGCATTGCAGGACATCCCGGACGGAAGCGTCCTTATGTTAGGAGGATTCGGATTATGTGGAATTCCGGAAAACTGTATAAGCGCATTAGTCAGGAAAAAAGTTACTAATCTCACGTGCATTTCCAATAATGCCGGCGTTGATGATTTTGGAATCGGATTATTGTTGCAACAGAAGCAGGTGAAGAAAATGATTGCTTCTTATGTGGGGGAAAATGCTGAATTTGAAAGACAGTTACTAAGCGGAGAACTTTTAGTGGACCTAATACCCCAGGGCACGTTAGCCACCAGGTGCATGGCAGCCGGTTATGGATTGCCAGCCATCTTCACACCGGCAGGTATTGGAACGGAAGTTTCAGAAGGAAAGGAGATCCGGGAATTTAACGGAAAACCATATTTATTAGAATATGCTTTTGATGCCGACTATGCCCTGGTGAAAGCATGGAAGGGCGATACAGAGGGCAATCTGATTTATAAAGGAACTGCCCGCAATTTTAACCCGCTGATGGCAATGGCTGGAAAAATCACCATTGCAGAAGTAGAGGAATTATTGCAGCCTGGAGAACTTGATCCTAATGAAATTCATACGCCGGGAATTTATGTGCATCGTATCTTTAAAGGCGAAAATTATGAAAAAAGAATTGAGCAAAAAACGGTAAGAAAGCTATTGTTAAGTTAACTGTAAAATGTCGCATATCCCGTCGGGACAAAGATCACTCCACAAGGAGTCCATTCGGACAAAAGTGTTCCTTGTTGCTTTGTGGGAAAAACTTCTTTAGACATAATAAACTTGACACCATATAATTCGTGATGGAAAAATAGTATTTATCACCCGTATGATCGGTTATCAAATTGACAAACTAAAATATGCTGGATAAAAACCAAATAGCGCAACGAATAGCTAAGGAATTAAAAGATGGCTATTATGTAAATCTCGGCATTGGTATTCCTACCCTTGTAGCGAATTATATTCCTCAGGGTATTCACGTTGTGCTGCAATCGGAAAATGGTTTATTGGGTATGGGACCGTTTCCATTGGAAGGAATGGAGGATGCCGACTTGATAAATGCCGGAAAACAAACGATAACGACTTTACCAGGGTCGGCTTTTTTCGACAGTGCTATGAGTTTCGGAATGATCCGTGCCGGGAAAGTAGATCTTACTGTGCTTGGTGCTATGGAAGTAAGCGAAAATGGGGATATCGCAAATTGGAAAATTCCAGGCAAGATGGTTAAAGGAATGGGTGGAGCTATGGATCTTGTGGCAAGCGCTAAAAATATTATTGTCGCCATGATGCATACTAACCCGAAAGGCCACTCGAAATTATTGCCGGCATGCACGCTTCCGTTAACCGGCGTAAGGTGCGTAAAAAAAATTGTTACGGAGCTCGCTGTTCTTGATGTAACGAAGGAAGGATTTCAACTAATGGAAAGAGCTCCTGGCGTAAGTGTTGAGGAAATAAAAAGTAAAACAAAAGGTAAACTTATTATTGAAGGAGAGATTCCTGAAATGACTTTCTAAAAAAGTTGCGGTAACATTAGACGCCGTTAATCAATCAAAGAATTCTTCATCGCAAAAAATACAAGCCCGACTGAATTTTTTACGCCAAAACGTTCCATCAGCCTGTCTTTTATGGCCTCTACGGTTCGTGGGCTAATATCCATTTTTTTTGCAATTTCCTGGGCGGTGAATTCCATGCACACGAGGGTGAGCACCTCTTTTTCCCGATCACTGATAATTATTTCGCTAGTCAGGCTGGGATTGAATTTTTGCCTCTTATAGGTTTTTTTTATAAGTACCCGGTTTACGAAATTATTGAGGTAGTAACCCGTTCGCATTACGTCCATAATGCCCTGGCTTATTTCTTCAGGCTCTGTGCTTTTTAATAAATACCCGTTGGCTCCGCTGTCCATTAAGTGTCCTACAAATCGTTCGTCCTCGTACATGGTAAGTATGAGGATTCGTATTTTAGGGAAATGTTTATTTAGGTATTTTGTTGTTTCAATGCCATCTTTTACGGGCATCTTAAGATCCATTAAAACCACATCCGGCTGCGCTTCAGCCACGCCGGCAATAAGTTCTTCACCATTTTCGGCTTCCAGTACAAACCGTATGTTACCAAAAGCCCTTAGAGAAAGAATTACTCCTTTTCTAAAAATTTTGTGATCATCTGCTATGGCGACTTTGATGATATCCATATTAAACCTGGAAAGTTAAATTTAAAAGATATTGGAAAATAAAATTCAATAAAGACATTCTATTTGCTAAGCTCAACAGGCACTTCAATGGTCACTTTATAATAGGTATGCGTACTATCAATATCAAACGCTATGCTTCCTCGTAACACTTTAATACGGCTCTCTATGTTTTTTAATCCAAGGCCTGCAGAATCATAATTTAGTTTTTCGAAATCGGCCTGAAGAATGCCTTTTCCATCATGATGGATACGAAAGTAAGAAAAATTTCCCTGTACATTCTGTGTAAGGTGAATAAATCCAGCGTGGCTGTGTTTAATTATATTGGTTACCAGCTCCTGCAAAATGCGAAAAACCAATAATTCCTGTTCTTCCTTTAGCCGTTCGCGGTTATCATGAAAACGGGCACTGGCATTTATTACACCCGAACCATTAATTTTTTCAAATAGATCTTTAACAGCGGATTCCAGGCCAAAATTTTTCAAAGTGGGGGGCATAAGACTGTGAGAAATATTTCTTATTAACTGAATCGTGTCATCAATTATTTGTTTGGCGCTGAAAATTGATTGAAGCTGGATGGCAGGTTCCTGGTGAATGAGATTTTCGTTGAGATATAACCTGGCAGTGGCCAGCAGCGGACCGGCATCATCATGAAGGTCGGCAGCTATCCGTTGTCTTTCCTCCTCCTGGAAACGAATAGAAGCTTTAAGCAGCATCTGTTGCTTTTCCTCTTCTAATTTTTGCAGTTGTTTATTAAACCGGATCACTC
>JALZAJ010000422.1 GCA_030948465.1 Bacteroidota bacterium | reverse complement strand
ATTTGAATAAAATCGGGTTTTCTTATTAACTGCGGGTTGTATTTAAATCTCACATTGGTAGATATATCAAACCGGAAGCTTTCATTATAATAATTTTTTCCAGGGAAATAAAAGGCCTTTAGCTCGAGTGTACCAAATATGAGACTTTCATTCCTGGTTCTTATACCACCGCCTACCGATGAGTAAATATTTGCATCAGAAAGATAAGGCGAGAAAACGCTGGTATTGACAAAAACGAAAGGCGCAAAACGAAAAGCGGCTAATGACCAGGGACTGAAAAACACGGATTCTGCTTTTATCGTGGCTCGTAAGGTTCCGCCCACCTGGCTATTGCCAAATTCAGGAAGCCCAAATGAACTTTGCAATAATAAAGGTTCATTAAAAACGGTATTTACCTGCTGCGCTACATCAAGGTTTAGAAAAAAACGTTGCTTCCAGCTGGGTCCTAAAGAATTAAGATGCTCTACATAAGCAATGCCCGACAGGAAGGTAATATCTTCCAGGGATGTTCCTCTTAAATTGCCTTCGGCGCGAATGGTATAACTTATATAATTATTTTTCTTATTAAAAAATGAGCGATCATAATTAAATCCGATGAAAGATCTCAAAACATTTTGTTTTTTGGTAAGACCTGCCGTCAAAGTAAGATTTAATCCTTCCGGAATATCTTCGTTTCTGCCAAATCCATAAATATATTGCGTTTTATAAAAATTCTGGCGATAGAAAGTTAATGATCCGAGCACACCTTCAAGATTCGCGTACTTCCAATAATATAAAGAAGAATATTTCAAAGGAATATCCTGGAATTTCCTGTCGATGATGCGAAGGCCTGCCAGCTTTCTTAGTACACTGTCTTCCTTCTGTATTGTGTAGCCCTTTGAGTTAATGTTGTAGCCGGCCCATGCCTCAAGATTAAAATAACGGTAGCGGTTGTTGTTGAAATAAACTGAATCGCTGCTATACATATTCCTCGTAGAATGATACGAAGTGTTGAGTTCGTAGGTCCATCTCATATAGCGGTTTACCAACGGTTTTAACAGGTCAAAGTAATAAAGATTCTCTTCTTTGGGGCCATCAATAGCTGTGTAAAAACTTTGATAACCCAATGCGCCATTAATAAAACTGCCCCCAATATTTCTTTGAATATAGCCGGTTCCAAAACCGAAATTCTTATATCGGTGATTATCAAAAAGCGACTGGAAAACCAGCGCATTTCCTGTGCCTTCAAAATTGTCCTCTCTTATTTCGATATCCGATTTTTTCAATCCCAATGATCCTAATGATCCGCCGATCGAAAAAACATCTTTCGTAACAACCATAATGTCCACAGAATCGAGGCTGCCCGGAATAGGTACTACTTTAATGCTGGCATCAAGAATGTAAGGAAGCTGTCGCAGAAAGGTAATGTTATCAGCCAGCAGGTAAGGTTTTACCGTATCGTTTTTATTGAAAAAAAGATTATTTCTTATTACACCCGACCGGGTTCTTCGATGCATGTGATTGGCAAGCCGGGTGATCGAGGTAACGATTCTTTTTGCAGTGTCTGCTATAGGAATGCCAAAGGGTAATTCACTCACCACGATATTTCTTATTACATATCCCCGGTATTGAAGAAAAGGAAGATCGTTTCTTTTCACAGCATTTATGGCTTGCACTTCACTGGTATCGCGGGAAAAACTCTTTACTACTTTTTTAAAAAAAACATTTTTGTTTTTCACAGCCTTGCTTTTCGGAAGCGTATCTGATTGTGCAAATAATGAAACGGATACCAAACAAAAAGTACAGAGAAATAATAAACCTAATAAAATTTTTTTTACCGGTGTCATCAGGCTTTAAATATGCGTGGTAAAAATAAGAAAATAAGCTACCAGTCAAATGTTGTTAAAAACAAATAGTGACAGCGCTGCCTAAGATTAAAAGCTTTGAATTGATACAGCAGGAATTGAAATTTGGGTGATAAAATGACGCAACAAATCAGCGATAAAAATTCTTTATAGGATAGGGTGCCCGTTTTATTTACCTGCATTTAATTTGTCCAGCAATAAGTAACGCGGGCGGGTCTTTTCTGTTTCGGCTTTTGTATCTGCATCGATATGCATCAATTGAGCCGGGCTGCCGCTTTTCACGGCCGGCCATTCAGGCACTCCCAATCCATTGGGGTTACCTGTCTTTATAAAGTTGGCAAAATAGGATTGCATAATTTCAGAAACTTTATAATCCGCCGGTTGCCAATCATAAACCCGGTTAGTTGGCAGGTTCCCCAATGCATATTCAATTTCTGCGGAATGAGAAGCGCCATTTGAAGCAGATCCACTGATATCTCCGGTGTCTGAACGCATGGCTGGACGCGGGCGGGCATATTTATACCTATAAACAGGTTTACCGCCGGTAGCACTTTGCATATCAGACCATTTCCATGTGCTGAAACCAATAAAACGATCGCTTGCAAGATCAGTAGCCACTTCTTCAACCGATTCACCGTTAGAGGCGCTGTAAACTTTTAATATTTCATCCGCATTTTCACTATACATTTTCTTCACAGCAAGTATATAATTTTCTTCCTTTGGATCATCCTTTCCTATTATTGCCCTAAAATTACCCTCTTCAGAATTCCATCCTGCAAGCAAAGGAACATGAGCTTGTTCACCTGCAGCGAAAATTTTCACCGGCGATTGTGGTAAAAAATATCCATCAACATCTACCGGAAATCTTGAGTTACCAGGTTTGGCCGTGGCTTCCAGCAACTGGCTGGCGGTCATTGCGCGGAGTGAAGCCAATGATTCCGCACCAAGGTTTTTTGCAAATTGTACGCCCGCTTGTTCAGCATCCGAAAGAGACACAGTTGATTGTTTACCCAAGAGGGAACCACTTTCTCCAATAGCGCCGGCGATAATATTTTTGGAGAGAGGAGAAGCCATTTGAGCGCTCACGGAGAAAGAACCTGCCGACTCGCCGGCAATGGTAATTTTTTTTGGATCACCTCCAAACGCGGTAATGTTTTTTTGCACCCAATTCAATGCAGCGGCCTGGTCAAGCAATCCATAATTACCGGAAGCGTGATGAGGCGATTCTTTAGTAAGTTCAGGATGGGCAAAAAATCCAAATACGGTAAGCCTGTAATTAACCGTAATCGTAACAATTCCTTTTCGGGCCATACTTTCTCCGTCATAACGAAACTCCGATCCGTCACCGGCTATAAACCCGCCGCCATAAAAGTAAACCAGAACAGGAAGCCGGTCATTAGCAGATTTAGCAGGTGTCCAAATGTTGAGATAGAGGCAATCTTCACTTACGCCATTGGAACGAAAGTTCATATCGCTAAAAACAGCTCGTTGCATAGCACGCGGCCCAAACTTATCCGCCTTGCGCACACCCTGCCAATTCTTAAGCGGCTGTGGTTCTTTCCACCGCAGATCGCCAATGGGTGGCTGCGCAAAAGGAACTCCCTTAAATGTGCGGACGCCTGATTCGTCTACGCCTTCGAGAATACCGTTAGTAGTCTTAACGGTCGGTTTTTCATTGCCTCTTAATTGGGCGCCTGCCTGAATTGTGCAGACAAGGAGGATATGAATAATCGTGATGGTTTTTATGATTTTCATTTATGATGGAATTTGATTTTTTTTTGAAAGGCTTACCGCACTAATTTATTGATTTGATTTTGCCACTCATCTCCATTTACAACCTGGAACTCAAAATCATGATCAGGAAACTCATCAAAAAGCTCTTTCCATGCTTTTCTTGTTCCTAATTGAGAGCATAAGGCGAATACATTTTTTTTGTACAGCGTATCTTCATTATCCTTTAAATGAATACCTTTTGTTTCCA
>JALZAJ010000411.1 GCA_030948465.1 Bacteroidota bacterium | reverse complement strand
CGTACAGTTTAGTATTGATTTTGTAAATCTTGGCAACCTTGTTAACAGCAAATGGGGCGTTAGAAAATATGCAACTACCTCCGGATATTTTCAGCCGGTATCTGTTTCGTACAATAACAATAACCCGATTTATACATTTGATCCCTCATTAAAATCAACCTTTACCACCAGTCCGGATCTGCCATCAAGATGGCAAATGCAATTGGGACTGAGGTATATTTTTTAAGAAATTTTGTTACAATAAGGAAGGCTGTCCGATTGGACGGCCTTTTTATTCTATTACGACTGCGGTTTCAGGAATACAGTAGAATAAGATTTATTTGTTTGGCAATCCGGTATTTTTATTTATAACAAACTCTATACTGAAAATAATTTTTTTCGAAAACCGGCGCCTTGTTTCGGGCGCATGCAAGTGCTAATCTTTTGCTACTCCCCTTGCTTTTATGTAAATTACAAACATGAAAATTATCAAAAAGCTTCTGGCAAAATAAGTTTATGAAATCAATTATTATTTTGCTGCTTTTACTACCGGTCATGGCTAAATGCCAAACGGTTATTTCTATAAACATTAACGGCGGCATTAACCCATCCTCTGCCGAATTTATAAGTAAAAGCATACGACAGGCAGAGAAAGAAAATGCAGAATGCCTGTTGATTCATTTAAATACACCGGGCGGCCTGGTAACTTCTACCCGGGGAATCGTTACTAATATATTGCAATCTAAGGTGCCCATAGTCGTTTACATTTCTCCTACCGGCGCCCATGCAGGTTCTGCAGGAGTTTTTATTACAATGGCTGCTAACATTGCGGCGATGGCTCCGGAAACCAACATGGGCGCTGCACATCCTGTATCGTTGCAAGGCGGCATGGATTCAACCATGAATGAAAAAGTTATGAATGACGCAGCCGCATTTATAAAGACGATTGCGATGAAAAGAAAGCGCAACGTGGAATGGGCAGAGGATGCGGTGCGCAATAGTGTTTCCATTACGGAGCATGAAGCTTTAGAAAAAAATGTGATTGATCTCGTTGCATTAAATGATGCCGTTTTGCTTAACCAGATCGATGGAAAGCAGGTTGAAATGAGTGATGGTGTGAAAATTCTACATACAAAAAATGCACAGGTAGAAAAGATCGAGATGGGCTTTTTTCAAAAAATACTTGACCGCATAAGCGATCCGAATGTCGCTTACATCCTTATGATGCTCGGTTTCTATGGAATCATGTTTGAGCTATTTAATCCGGGCGCAATCCTGCCGGGAATCGCAGGTGTCATCTTTTTAATTTTCGCTTTCTATTCCATGAGTACTATGCCGGTGAATTATGCAGGATTAGGTCTTATAATTTTTGGAATTATTTTGTTCCTGCTGGAAATAAAAATAATTAGTCATGGCATGTTGACGATAGGAGGCATTGTTTCTGTTTTATTAGGCTCTTTAATTTTATTCAGAAGCAGCTCTGCAGAAAATTTTATTTCTATTTCACGCAGCCTCGTATTTGCAACTACCGCTGTCACCACGTTGTTTTTTTTATTTGTTGTAGGAATGGGATTGAAAGCCCAGAGGCAAAAGCCTTTCAGTGGGGTTGAAATATTAATTGGTAAATTTGGCCAAACCCTGGAAACGCTTAACCCCTTTGGAAGAGTGAGAGTAAATGGTGAGATATGGAAAGCAGAATCTTTATCCGGAGAAATAAATGAAAATGAAAAGATTATTATAAAAGGAATAAAAAATCTCACATTATATGTAGAGCGGGTTCAGCAAGCCTGATAGCTTATACACTGATTTCACTTATCAAAATTTTTAACCAAAAAATATCCCCTAATGCAACAATTACCATTTACACTTATTATTATTCTTGTCTTCGTTTTATATATTCTAGCGAGTGCCATACGCATTCTTCGCGAGTATGAAAGAGGCGTTATCTTTCGTTTAGGAAGAGTGTTAGGCGGAGGAATAAAGGGACCGGGACTTATTTTACTTATTCCTATAATTGATAAGATGGTAAAGGTAAGTTTGCGCACGGTAGTTATGGATGTGCCGCCGCAGGATGTAATTACATCGGACAACGTTTCTATAAAAGTGAATGCCGTTATTTATTTCCGCGTGGTCGATCCTCAATTGGCCATTATAGAAATTGAAAATTATCTGGTGGGTACTTCCCAGCTTTCACAGACCACCTTGCGAAGTGTTTTAGGTCAGTCAGAGCTGGATGATCTTTTATCACAAAGGGAAAAAATTAATATCCGGTTACAGCAAATTATCGATCAGCAAACAGAACCGTGGGGCGTAAAAGTGACTCACGTAGAAGTGAAGCAAATTGATCTTCCGCAGGAAATGCAGCGTGCAATGGCCAAGCAGGCAGAAGCAGAAAGAGAGCGCAGGGCAAAAGTGATTTCTGCCGAAGGTGAATTCCAGGCATCTCAGCGCCTGAGCGATGCCGCAAAAATATTAAGCGAACAACCGAGCGCACTTACATTACGTTATCTTCAAACTCTTCGTGAGATCGCCACAGAGAATAATTCCACCACTATATTCCCTGTGCCAATTGATATATTAAAACCCTTTATGAAAATGAATGAAGACGAACAAAAAAGGAAAGAAATTTAAATAAACAGGCGTCTTTACAATTACTTTTTTTACAAAGTATCATTCCCATTTATTTAGGCGAAGCCGAAATAAAAAATGCATCGTTACTTTTGCAGCAAATATTTTATTCATTCATTTGAATATTTAATTAGCTCCGGTTATAGATTTTTTTCAATTTCAATTTAAAATTTACTAATTGAGGGCACATTAATCAGGCCTTTTGGCCAAAACATTTTATTTAATAAAGAGCTATGAATTTTTGGAACACTGTTTATTTTGGCAACCCGTTAAAAGATTGGGCTATTGCCTTCGGTATTGTAACTGTCGCGTTTAGTTTAATAAAGATCCTGAGGTTACCGGTACTCAACAGGTTTAAGAAATGGTCGGAAAAAACGACGAATTCTTTTGATGATTTTATCGTGCTTGCAATAGAAAAGTGCCTGATACCCTTCCTGTATTTTGTTGCCATATACTCGGCCTTGCAATACCTCACCTTCAATGAGCCGATCAATCGTGCCGTACGCGTGGCTATGATGTTCATCGTTACTTTTTATATTTTACGCCTTCTTTCGTCGGCCGTTCAATATTCAATTTTTACATTTTTAGGAAAGCAGGATAACAGTGAAACAAAACAGAAACAGGCACGCGGCCTTATCCTGATTTTCAAAGCGCTCATCTGGATAGTGGGAATTGTATTCCTGATGAACAATCTCGGCTATAATGTAACAACGATAATAACCGGTTTGGGTATAGGTGGTATTGCCGTCGCACTTGCGGCACAAACTATTTTGGGAGACTTGTTCAGTTACTTTGTGATCTTCTTCGACCGGCCTTTTGAAATAGGAGATTTTCTTAAAGTAGATGATAAAGCAGGGAATGTTGAATACATCGGTATTAAAACTACAAGGATCCGGGCTATCGGAGGAGAGCAATTAATATTTTCCAACAAAGATCTTACTGATTCCCGCGTGCATAATTTCAAACGCATGGAACGGCGCAGAATTGTTTTTAGCATCGGTGTTACCTATCAAACATCCACGGAGCATTTGAAAAAAATCCCCGAAATAATTAAGCAAATTATAGAAAGTGTTGATGGCGCTACATTCGATAGAAGCCACTTTTCAGGTTTCGGTGATTTCAGTCTTAACTTCGAAAGTGTTTATTATGTAGCCGGCCCGGAGTTTAATGAATATATGGACCGCCAACAAAATATGTACCTGCAAATTTTTGAAGCCTTTGAAAAAGAAGGAATTGAATTTGCTTATCCTACTCAAACGTTATTTGCCGGAAATGCATTTGCGAAGGGTAACGAAGAAAAGAATAACCTGCCGAGTTAATGACATAGATAGATAAGAACTTTCGTTTTTTAATAACTTTACATCAAAATAATTTCTATGGATACGCTTGTAAGATTAAACGCAGATGAATTGAATTCCGGACTAATTGATTTTATAAAAAATTCTTTTAAAGGAAAGAGAATAGCATTGCATATTTATGAAGATGAAATGGATGAGACTGAATATTTATTAAGTGATCC
>JALZAJ010000388.1 GCA_030948465.1 Bacteroidota bacterium | reverse complement strand
TCGCGATAAGGAATTTTCTTCTAAAAATATTTCAAAAAAACAACTGATTGAAGATATCACAAACACAATAGCTGTTGTTAAAGCCACACTGAAAAACGTTTCTGATGACGACCTGGAAAAAGATTTTCCTTTAAACATTAATAATAAAATTTCTTCGACAAAATTTGTTCTTCTTCATTTATTGTCCCATCTAAATTATCATCTGGGGCAAGTAAATTATCTTCGAAGATCTATTCAGGAATAGCATTTGCCATTTTTTTCGAAAAGGCAACCGAATAACAAAAAGATACAGACTTTGTATCTTGCACTTATATATGGGCTTCACTAAAATTGCATTAACAGGATACAAAAATTACCAGGCGCGGGCTTTTCATTTTACACATAGAATCGTTGGAATATGCGGCCTTAACGGCAAAGGAAAAACGAACCTGCTCGATGCAATAAATTACCTGTGTTTCACTAAAAGTTATTTTTCCAAATCAGATCTTCTAAATGTTCAATTTGGCGCCGAAGGTTTCAGGCTGGAAGGTGAATTAAAAAATAAAAATAACGGAAGTGCAAAGGGAAATAAAATAGTTTGTATTTACCGCGCTACTCTTAAAAAAGAATTTTATTTGGATGATGTGGCCTATGTAAAATTCTCGCATCATATTGGCAAGTTTCCCTGCGTAATGATCGCACCTGACGATATTCAAATGATTACCGGCGGAAGTGAAGAGAGAAGAAAATTCCTTGACACATTGATCAGTCAGGTTGATGCGGAATATCTCCGGCAACTTATTACGTACAATAAAGTTATTCAGCAGCGAAACAGTTTTTTAAAAAGTGAAAGTTCTCAAAAGTATTTTGATACGCAATTATTGGAAGCCCTGGACGCACAGTTGCTGTTGCCGGGAAAATATATTTTTGAAACGAGAAAAAAATTCACCCAAAATATTATCCCGCTTATTCAAAAATTCTATAAGGAAATTTCAGGAAATAACGAAGTGATTAGTATTGAATATAACAGCCAGTTGAAAGAAATGGATCTTAAAAAGTTGCTTGCGTTATCGCGTCAAAAAGATATCATAACGCAAAGAACCAATGCGGGTATTCATAAAGACGATCTTAATTTTTTGTTGAATGATAACGTTTTCAGAACCACCGCTTCACAAGGCCAGCGCAAGAGTTTATTGTTTGCCTGCAAACTGGCAGAATTTGAATTATTGACTTCGGTAAACAAATGCGCTCCGTTGCTTTTATTGGATGATGTATTTGAAAAACTCGATGAAGAGCGCATGAAGAATTTATTGAAATACGTTTGCGAAAAAAATGACGGGCAGGTCTTCATAACAGATACGCACCGGGAGCGCTTAGAGAACGCACTCGCATCATTTGTGGAACAGGTGCAGATAATACAATTAAACTGAACGTGGTTTTCCCTTTTAGTTTTGTTTAACTTTCAGAAATAATCTTTGCCTTGTAAATTATCGTATATAATACTAAAATAAAAAAAACAGCAATGCAAAAAATCTTCTCTTTAATCATCTTTAGTATTATCACGATCTCAGTACATAACGCTGAGGCGCATGCGAACTACATTCCGCCTGGTGCCGGCAATCCTCCAAGTCACGAACCATGGACAAAGCTTTTAAAAAAATATGTAAATAACGAAGGCCTTGTAAATTATAAGGGATTCATAAAAGATATAAAGGAACTGGATACCTATCTCGCTTCGATTACCAATAATCCTCCTACAGACAAGTGGAGTAAAAATGAGCAATTAGCGTATTGGTTCAATGCATATAATGCCTTTACGGTTAAACTGATTACCATGCATTATCCTGTTTCGGGAATTAAAAAAATTGGACCCGATATCCAGGTGATTTTTGTAAACACTCCATGGGACAAAAACTTTTTTAAAATAGGCAATGATAAATTTTCTTTGAATGATATCGAACATAAAACGTTGAGAAAAAAATTCAATGAGCCACGAATGCATTTCGCTTTGAACTGTGCTTCCATGAGCTGTCCGAAGCTCCGTAATGAAGCTTACGAGGCTGATAAACTTGATAAGCAATTAGATGATCAGGCACGTGCTTTCCTCGCCGATAAAACAAAAAATATAATTACTCCCGATAAAGTTCAGCTCTCAAAAATATTTAGCTGGTACGGAAAAGATTTTACAAAAACCGGTGGCAAAATAGATTTTCTAAATAAATATTCTCCGGTAAAAATCAACAGGAATGCCGATATTGAATACCTGAATTATAATTGGGATTTGAACGAACAAAAATAGCTTCGGCTTATACAAAGCGATGGAATAGATCATCGCGTTTTACTTTTCTTTTTTTTCAAATGGCAGAAAAACGAAAAATAGTTATAATCGGTAACGGAATTTCTGGTATTACCTGCGCAAGAAATATTAGAAAACAGTCCAAAGATCCCATCACGATCATCTCTGCTGAATCGACCCATTTCTTTTCCCGCACGGCACTTATGTACCTCTACATGGGCCACATGAAATATGAAAACATCTGGCCGGCTATAAAATAATAACTACTATTTTTAAATATCTCTAAATAGGTTTAGCATTTTATTTTTTTAATAGATGTTATTGTATAAAAAAATTCCAGCTTTTATTGCGATGCTCGTGATGATAATAACCTTTGTTATCATTGGGTATTATATTGAACGAACACAGTTTATTATTCTTATTTCAAGTATCGGAATTTGTTTTATCTGCTTCCTTATTCTTTTAAAAAATCAAGCCATTTCATTAAGGCGCCTGTTATATTTCTCAATTGCATGCCGGGCACTTTTTATATTTTCTGTTCCGGTTCTTAGCAATGATTACTTTCGTTTCCTGTGGGATGGCCATCTTATTAACATGGGCATCAATCCTTTCCTGGCGTTGCCTTCTGTATTAATCCATCATCCGGATATTGCTAATAATAATGTTATGCAATTTCTTTTTGCCAATATGAATTCACAAAATTATTTCAGCGTATACCCCGGAATTATGCAGGTATGTTTTTCTATAGCAGCATGAATTTTCCCCCGGTCCATTCAGGGGCCGGCCATCATTTTACATTTCATAATCCTGTTGTCAGAATTAGGCACTTTATTTTTTGGATTAAAAATTTTTAAATTCTCAAAGTTGTCTTCAAAAAATATATTGTGGTATGCATTGAATCCATTGGTGATTATAGAACTCAGTGGCAACCTGCATTTTGAGGCGGTAATGATTTTCTTTTGCGCAGTTTCTATTTATTTTCTTTTGAAAAATAAAATGTTATTAGCGGGAATCTTTCTGAGCCTTGCTGTAGCCACGAAACTGTTTCCATTGATTTTCATTCCTTTTTTGATAAAATATTTAAAGAGACAAAACCGGCTCTACTTTTTTGCAACCTTTTTTGTCTGCAGCATCATTTTATTCATCCCTTTTTTAAACCCGGTTTTCCTAAAACATTTTCTTGAAAGTGTAAGTTTGTATTTTCAGTCTTTTGAATTTAACGGCAGTATTTATAAACTGCTGAGATGGATCGGCTATAAAATAAAGGGATATAACATCATTCAGTTTTCAGGAATTCTGTTACCGGTTGTTGTTCTGTTTTTATTTGTAAAGCTTTATTCAAATCAAAAAAAAGAATCAATTCAATCCTTACTCAATTCTTTATTATTGGCTTTTACCTTTTACTTTTATTCGCTTCCATCGTACATCCATGGTATATAACAACTCTTGTTTTTATAAATATTTTTTTGAATTATAAATTTATTTATCTCTGGTCTGCAACTATTCTTCTCTCATATTTTAGCTATCGCCAAATACCATACTCTGAAAATACAATTATCAGCGTGATAGAATATGTGCCTGTGTTTGCTTTGATGATATTTGAATTCAGAATAAACAAAACAATGAACCCGCATGAAAAAAATTCGAAATTGCTTTTGTAGTATCTTTAAATTATGGCGGAGTTAACTATCGGCGAAGCATTAAAGGCGTTTCTTAACAAGAGCAAGTTAAAGGGCGGAGTACAGGCATTACAAATTGAAGATGCGTGGGAAAATATTATGGGAAAAACCATTGCCCGCTACACTGATAAAATCGAGATCATCAATTCCACGCTGTTCATTACATCAGCCGTCGCCCCACTGAAGAATGAATTGCTATATCAAAAAGAAAAAATAATTGAACGGGTAAATGAAGCCCTTGGTGAGAAAGTGATAAAGGAGGTGGTGATAAGGTAGAACCCGTAGCCCCTAAAGGGGGACCACTGTAGGACTTAAAAGAAGTCTATTTACCCCTAGCCCCTAAAGGGGAACCACTGTAAAACTTAAAAGGGGGTTTATTTATATTAAAAAGTTGCCCCATTGCATTTAGATAGCACTATTACAAATTACAACCCTATACCTTTCGTTAAAAGAACAAGCACTTTTTAAATCATGTCCTTGTCCCCCTTTAGGGTCTAAGGGTTTTTTACCCTCGGATCAATAATTCCATACAATACATCGGCTAAAATATTTACCAATACAAAAATTGCCGCAGCAAAAAGTACGGATCCCATTACTACCGGGTAATCCAGTTTCTCCAAAGCATCGACTGTAACTTTTCCTATTCCTTTCCAGCCAAAAATATATTCTACAAAAAAAGCTCCGGCAAGTAATTCGGCGAACCAACCCGTAATGGCTGTTATCACAGGGTTTAATGCATTTCGCAATGCATGCCGGTAAACAACCTGTCGCACACTGAGTCCTTTGGCGTACGCGGTTCTTATAAAATCCTGGTTAAGGACATCCAGCATAGAACTCCTGGTTAATTGCGTAATAATAGCCAATGGTCTTATGCCCAATGTGAGCGCAGGTAATATTAAATTTTGAAGGGTGAGATATCGTTCGCCGGTGGTCTCATCAATACTAAACCAACTGCCGGTAAAGGAAAGACCGGTATAAGAATGAAGCACTATTCCAAACAAATACGCGATAACAATTGCCATGAAAAAAGAAGGAGCGGATATACCGATAACACTCGCAAAAACCGAAGAAGTATCCAGCCATGTATTTTGTTTAACCGCTGCAACTACTCCCAAAAAGATACCAGCGACAGTTGCAAAGATCATTGCGGCAAATGCCAGCATCAGTGTGCCGGGCAAGGCTTCCATCAATACAGTAACTACCTCTTTTTTTGTTTGATAACTCCTGCGCAGGTAAGGGATTTTAAATCCCAGTTTCTTGTCGCCGCCAATAAAAAATCCCCGCAATTTTTTATCCTTGATTTCTTTAGCAGAATGAATTGCTATAGGTGATACATCATTTACGTAAAGCAAAAACTGTTTCCACTTTGGTTGATCGAGGTATAATTCTTTTCGAATATTGTCCATCGTTTTTTTATCCCCGGTTTGACCCACTATCAGCCGTGCAGGATCAGCAAATGCCTGGAAAATAAAAAAAACAATTACCACTACTCCCGCTAAAACAAGTAAGCCATATAATAGTTTTTTTATGAGAAGTTGAAACATGCCTTGATTGAACTTGTGTTTTACGCAAATTATAATTTATTTACGGATCAATTTTAGGAGTGGACATTGTTTAAACAATGGAAGCTATTTTTATAATAAGTGTCGCAGCAAAGTATTGCCTTGAATTTTGAAAATAATAACTCTAAGCACTTTGAAAGTTCGCCAAAACCAAGGAGGTTGTGTTGGAGAGTTTTTGATTTAAAGTATTTCTCAAAAAATCTTCTTGTTTGGTTGGCATTTCTTTATTTATTTGCTGAAAAGAATATAGATATCTATTTGCCGTTGTTCCTCTTTATTTATCCGGTTTATTATCCATTGAAAAATCATGAACACCTTGTGTTGCACTTATCAGTGATTGAAATGATTGGCATCTTTGCAGCCATTAATTTTATTTGGGTATTAAGGATCCTCTTTACCATGTTTCAAAGATAAAAAATCTTTACAAATCGGGAATTGAATTCCTGATTTGTAAAGACAAAAGGCTAAAGAAAAACTTACTTCATCGAATGCAAGCCGATCATATTTCCTTCTGTATCTTCCACAAGGGCTATAAAACCAAACTCACCTATATTTTGTTTTGCACGGATAATTTTCCCGCCAGCAGCTTCCACGCGACCTAATTCTGCATTAATTTCCGCGGTGTAAAAATACACCAAAGTGCCACCTATACCTGGTTTTGCCATATCCATTTTTACTAAGGCACCGCTTGCACCCCATGCATTTTCATCGCTCGGAAAAGTAGCATATTTCATTTCCGGATGATTGTCACTGCCCATAGGAAGATCAGTTAGTTCACATTTAAATACTTCGGTGTAAAATTTTTTTGCCCTGTCAAAATCTGAAGTATAAATTTCAAACCAGTTAATTACATTTTTCATTTTGTAAAATTTAGAATTTAATAATATTGCAAAATTACAGACTGCATTTTTTTTCCAACGCATTACCGGCTTCATTTTACATTGGTAACTTTAATTACCCAAACATAATTACTTACTGATCTTAGAGAAGCCGGAATCTTTATCGCAACTGCTTCCTGTTGCGGCTTCCACGAAAGGTTAGATTTAGTTCCCATTAATTGCAGTCTTGTATTTTTATTAAATGCTATTTTTTTCAGGAGCAATTCATTCTTCGGAAAATCGAACAGGAAAATATACTTTGTCTTAGCATCTTTGCTTTGTGTGAAGCGAATATTTTCACCTTCTCCAAACACCGTAAACATCCGGCTGCCATAGATTGCCTCACCATTTATTTTCATCCATTGTCCAATTTCTTTTAAGCGTTGATAAGCCACAGGATCCAATTCACCATCTGGCCCCGGACCAATGTTCAATAAATAGTTACCGCCTTTACTCACAATATCAACCAATTTTTTAATGAGCTCATCGGAAGATTTATAAACATCATTGGGCACATAGCTCCAGCTATTGCCCATCGTCATGCAGGTCTCCCAGGGATAAGGCAAACCGCTTTCAGGAATATGTTGTTCGGGTGTAAGGTAATTTTGTTGTGGACCGGGAACAGCCCGGTCAACAACGATTATTTTTGGTTGCTTTGCCCTTACTTCTTTTACCAGCCGGGGCATGTCAATATCCTGGCTTTGCGGATTGCGTGCCCAGCGGCTGCCTTCATATTTTTCCAGCAGTTCCGCTTTTACTTCTTCCTCAGTTTTCTTACGCACCCAGCCGCCATCGAGCCAAAGAATATCCACGTTTCCATAATCACTCACCAGCTCGTTTATTTGATTGTGGGTATAGTCAGTAAATTTTTTCCATTGCTCAGGATATTTTTCTATTGAGTAATTGGCATTGCGGTCGCTCGCCGGAAAGTGCTTCCACCAGTAATAATCGCTATGCCAATCAGGCTTGGAGAAATAAGCGCCTATCCAAAAATTTTCTTTGCGGAAGGCCGAAAAAATTTCTTTGGTAACGTTACTTCGTGGATTGGAGGAGAACGGGCAATTTATATCCGTTATCTTATAATCGGTGTATTTGGTATCGAACATGCAAAAGCCATCATGGTGCTTTGTGGTGAAGACCATATATTTCATTCCGGCATCCTTTGCTGCTGCGGCCCATTTTTCCGGGTTAAATTTTACAGGATTGAAAGTTGTTTTAAGTTTTTCATACGCTTTTACATAATCATTATAATTATCGCCCATTCCTTTTTTTCTTGCTCCGGTAGCCCAGCTTAGATCTTCGGGGCAAATGCTCCAGCTTTCTACGATGCCCCATTGGCTGTAAGCTCCCCAATGCATAAGCAGTCCAAATTTCAGGTCTTTCCATTCTTCGAGCCGACGCTGAATCGTTGTGTCAGGATCAGGATAATAATCCTGATGTTCCTGCGCTGAAAGATTGGCGAGAGGCGAAGATATTAGAGCGATTAAAAGGATAGTTGTACAGACAAAAGATGGAAGGATAAAATATTTTTTCATTGCTGCATTATTTATTTTTCGTGTTCGGTCTGAATATTCAAAAACATTTATTTTGATTTTAATTTAGCACATTCAGTTTTTAAGATCGCCTTATTTTAATGTTTTTCAAAACATACCCGCCTGTTTCTTTTCCTAATTCTTTTCCATTATCGATCGCTTCACGGTAATGTATGCCACCATACAAACGACTGATAGCGGCTTCGTTTGCTGCGCTTATAAATGAAGGATAATTTCTCACAGGAAGGCCATAATTAATTTCTGTATTGTCATTAAATGAAAAATTATTTCCAAAAAAATAAGTGAGCACCGTTGCCGCCGCCATTGATATAACGCTGTGCCCGCTTGGGTATTCCGGGAATGGGGGTGTTTGCAAAACGGGATGCCATTTAGCATCAATTACATTATTGATGTAAGTTTCGGGCCGTATAAGATTTGACCTGTATTTTTCTTTCCAGCAATTTATAAAGCCATCGTAAATAGCAATCGCGGTAAGAGCATAAGCCGCTGTCGCCGTTGTAAGATCAGCATGATTTTTTTCTGCAGCTATGGTTGCAATGTTCATCCAATGCCCACCGGGAGAAAGTTTTTTTACGGCAAACATTAAATGGCCGTTAGTATTTACATTAAACGGATTGCAGTCCCAGAAATTTGCAATGGTATTTTGTTCGTCTGAAATATTATTTTTTACATCATATACTTCTTTTGCGAGCTTGTAAAAATTGCTGGAGCTATCTGTGCTAAAAGGTGCAGGATGTTTAATAGCGCAGGCCTCTTCAGAACCCATTACAGCAGTGCGCATTTCGCTCCAGTAAGGTTCTATCGCAGCAAGATATGCGGGTGGCGTTGGCGTCCATTTGCCGGGCTCTTTTG
>JALZAJ010000370.1 GCA_030948465.1 Bacteroidota bacterium | reverse complement strand
ATTGCGGAAGTATTCCGGGGTATCAAAATATTATAAATATTATGAAAAATCCAAAGCACCGTGAATATAAATCTTATGTGAAATGGCTGGGAGCGCCATTTGATATGGAGCGGTTCGACATCGAATTTGTTAACGAAGAACTCCAGGGATTAAAAGAATATATTATCGATTGGGAACATGGCCAATTTGATGAGGAAGGCAGATTGTTGTTTTAAAAATCTAAATTGTATTATGCAAAAAAGAAATATTAATAAAGTTGCCGTTCTGGGAAGTGGTGTAATGGGAAGCCGTATCGCCTGTCACTTTGCGGGCATTGGGCTGCAGGTTTTATTACTTGATATTCCAGCCCCCTCCGACTCCCCCGAGGGGGGAGGGAAAAAACTTCCCCGTAATAAAATCGTGAATGAAGCACTTGCAGCGGCGGTTAAATCTAATCCTTCTCCTCTGTTTACAAAAGATGTTATTAAAAATATTACCACCGGTAACTTTGAAGATAATATGAAGGATATCGCCGCCTGCGATTGGACGATTGAAGTGGTGGTAGAAAAGCTCGATATAAAAAAATTAATTTTTGACGAAGTAGAAAAGTATCGTAAGCCCGGAACATTAATTACCTCCAACACTTCAGGAATTCCTATTCACCTGATGGCTGAAGGAAGAAGTGATGATTTTAAAAAACATTTTTGCGGTACGCATTTTTTTAATCCCCCAAGATACCTGCGACTTCTTGAAATTATTCCCACGCCATTCACTGATAACAGTGTCGTAGATTTCCTGATGCACTACGGCGATCTGTACCTCGGCAAAAGGACGGTTCTCTGTAAAGACACGCCAGCCTTTATTGCAAACCGTGTAGGCGTATTCAGCATTATGTCGATTTTTCATATTATGGAGAAACTATCGTTGAGTATCGACGAGGTAGAAGCGTTAACGGGACCTGTAATCGGTAGGCCTAAATCTGCCACTTTTCGTACGGCAGATGTGGTGGGTATTGATACGCTTGTTAAAGTTGCGATGGGAGTAAAAGAAAACTGCCCCGGTGATGAAGCCAGGGAAACATTTACCATTCCTGCGTGGCTTCAAAAAATGGTTGATAATAAATGGCTGGGTGATAAAACCGGCCAGGGATTTTTTAAGAAAATGTCCCAAAACTCTAAAGGAGAGAAGGAAATTAAAACATTGAACCTGTCGTCGTTTGAATATGAAGCGAGACAAAGGCCGAAGTTTGCGACACTGGAAGCTGCGAAGCCTGTTGATGATTTAAAACAAAGATTAAAAGTTTTGGTTGCCGGCAACGATAAAGCGGGTGAATTCTATCGTGCGTTTCACTATAGTTTGTTTTCATACATCTCGCATCGCATTCCTGAAATAAGTAACGAGCTTTATCGCATTGATGATGCAATGAAAGCGGGCTTCGGCTGGGAAATCGGCGCATTTGAAACGTGGGATGCGCTGGGCGTAAAAGAAACAACAGATGCAATGAAAGCAGCAGGATACGAAGTGGCGCCATGGGTAAATGAATTTATTGCTGCAGGAAATACCACTTTCTATAAAATACAAAACGGGAAACGGCTATACTATGACGTTAGTTCCCGAAAATATAATGAACTGCCCGGCGGCGAATCGTTTGTCATACTCAGTGATCTAAAAGAAAAAAGCGTTTGGAGCAATGCAGCCTGTAACCTTTATGATCTTGGCGGCGAGGTGCTGGGGCTTCAATGGAATACGAAAATGGGAAGCATTGGCAGCGAAGTGCTTGAGGCAGTTAATAAATCCATTTCTATTGCCGAAGAAAAATATAAGGGATTGGTTATCGCCAACGAGGGCTCTCAGTTTAGCGCCGGTGCCAATGTGGGAATGATCTTCATGTATGCAGCAGAGCAGGAATATGATGAACTGGATATGGCCATTCGCATGTTTCAAAATACCATGATGCGGGTTCGCTATTCTTCCATTCCGGTAGTGGTGGCGCCTCATGGCCTTGCGCTTGGCGGCGCCTGCGAAATGTGTCTTCATAGCGATAAGGTTCAGGCTGCTGCCGAAACTTATATTGGCCTCGTGGAGCTTGGAGTAGGGCTTATTCCCGGCGGTGGAGGCACAAAAGAATTCGCGCTGCGGGCTGCTGATGATATGCATGAAAATGAACCCGAAACGATAACATTGCAAAGCCGTTTCCTTACTATTGGCACTGCAAAAGTTTCTACCTCGGCATTTGAAGCGTACGACCTGGGCATCTTACGTAAAGGGATAGACGCAATAAGCATGAACCAGTCCAGGCGAATTGCCGATGCAAAACAAAGCGTAATTGAATTGTACGATAGCGGCTATACCAAGCCGTTGCAAAGAACCGATATCAAAGTGCTGGGTCGCTCTGGTTTAGGTATGTTGTACGCAGGTATCAACGGAATGTACCGCGGAAATTATATAACAGAACATGACGTAAAAATCGCTCAAAAACTCGCCTATGTAATGTGCGGTGGCGACCTCAGTGAGCCTGCATTGGTGAGTGAACAATATTTGCTTAATCTTGAAAGAGAAGCTTTTTTAAGTCTTTGCAGTGAAAAGAAAACATTGGAAAGAATACAAAGTGTTTTAAAAACAGGAAAGCCCGTAAGAAATTAAAAAAGCCGGGAAAATATCCCGCGGCTCTCTGCATGTCTTTTATCTCTTTCCAACTATTAGTCTAAGAACCTCGTTGATTGTTCCTGATTTTATTCTTACGTTGTAGGTAGCTGCAGGAAGCCTGTCAATTCCATCAATGGACAAATAATTTTCTCCGGCAGTGATGTTAAATGATTTGCTGATAACCGATCTGCCTGCGTTGTCAATTATTTTTACAAATATTTTTTCAGCATGTACGCTATTGATCTCAAGAGTGACATCATTATAGGCGGGGTTTGGATAAACTAATGCAATCTTATTGCCCGTATGATTTTTTTGAACACTTAATATTTTACTGTAAAAGTATTTTCCATCCGAATCAATCATTTTAAGCCTGTAAAAATTTGCAACGGAAGGCGTAAGATGAACATAAGAATAATCAGTTACGTTATTATGATAGGCAACCGACGTAAGCTTTGAAAAGCTAATTCCATCGGTACTGTATTCAAGTTCAAATGACGTTAAATTTATTTCATTGGTTATTTGCCAATTCAAATCCACATTAGCGTGATCCCATTTTGCGATAAAATTTGTTAAGCTTACCGGCAATATTCCACATGGGGAAGATGGGTCATTACTGTTTCGTATTACCGGCGGTGCCGCCAGTATTATATTTACTCCCGGCGTTCCTGGTGTTGCGCCGTAATCGTTATCAATAGGGCCTGTAATTGATCCGGTTCTTGTAAGCCCGTTTAGTCCATTGGCAACATTTGCAAGCAGGAAAGCGCCATTCGAAATAATTACACCACCTCCTCCACCGCCTCCAGGGCCGTAGTCGTAATAATTCGTCATATCGCCGCCGTCTCCGCCTTTGGCAGAAGCTATAATTGAATTTAAACCTGAGGGACCGGCTTGCGATGTCACCATAATGATGGTTCCTCCGGCCCCTCCGCCGCCTGCTGCATCAGTTTGGGCAGGCGTATACGTTGAGGTAACTCCTGGTGCGTTAGAACCATCGGCATTTACACTTCCATTGCCCGCATACTTTTTCGCCCTGGCGAGAATTATTCCGCCACCGCTTCCGCCACTGCAACTGTATTCATTGGAAGGAATAGAATTATTAGCTGAACCGGCTCCGCCGCCTCCACCAAAGACAAACCGCTGTATGGATCTTTGTGAAAAACTGCTTCCACCATATCCACCCGTTGGATAAGTATCTACGTTTCCAGATCCTCCGTGCCATCCGCTTCCGCCTTTACCGCCATCACCCCCGTTTCCTCCTCCGCCACCACCTGAGTTGAATTGATTCTCGGTTAAAGCTCCTACCGGTGCACCATCCGTACCTCCGCCGCCCGCATTTGCCGGTGCACCCCATCCCATGCCACCATTAATATAACCCTCCACTAAGGCTGTTGTAGTAGTGGTTGTACCTGAAGTAAAATAATACGCCGGCGTGCCGGCAATACCTTCACCTTTTGCACCGCCCGTAAGATTTGCCGCATTGGTTATGGGAGAATCCCACCTGAAATCAGTATTAGTAAGAATTCCGCTTCCATTGCTGTTTCCGGCCGTAGCACCGGTAAGATTTTTTCCTCCTCCACCCCTGAAACCCAAATAATTGACATTTATTGAACCGTTAAGAGTAAATAAATTAGCCGCATCTATCACAACGATACCCCCTGTAACCCCATTCCATGTAGGAGCAGTAACTGACGCTCCGGACTTAATCGTAAAATTATAATAACGAGGTACACGTATCACTTCAAACCGCTGAACAGGATTAACGGAAGAAAAGTCCCGCGTATAATAATTGTTCTCAATGGTATAACTGAGATTTATGGTTGAGCCTGACACACTTGCCACACTGTTATATTCATAATTGCCTGCAAAAAGATTGGAACTTACATATCCGCTTGCCGGAGACCCGGATATATTATTCCCATAAGCATCACTGTTAGATGCATCAATATCTGCACCCTGCATTTGAATTATGAGTACCAGGTCTCCCGTTGCAATTGGTGTTGCATTCCCACGAACATCTCTTGAACCAATCGTTAATATACTGCTTCCCGCGATAGCGTTGGAGGTTCCGGGATAATACGTATTTACAACATTATTGGCAACAGAAACTGTAACAGAGCCGCTGGAAGGAGGCATCCCGCATTGGGCAACAAGTTTATTTAAAAAAGTGATTGCAGTTAAAAAAGTTAGCGTGGTAATTTTAAGGCAGAGGTTTTTAATCATGAGCAGTTTTAGGTTGAGATCTTGGAAAAATTGTCAATAAATATAATGGATTTTAAAAAAATGGATCACATAAAATCTAAACATGAATCTAATTCGGATCGCTTGTTTCAAATTTTCATTCAGGCGCTCCTATCCGTTTAAATATAATATTCTTCATTTAAGGTTTTGCATTAGTATCTTTAAAATTCTTGTATTAATTTATTCGTATATGGCTATTCTTTCAATTGAAAATTTATCAAAATCCTACGGACGAATCCAGGCGCTTAAAGAGGTAACTTTCTCCGTACCGGAAGGCTCGGTTTTTGGAATACTCGGGCCAAACGGAAGCGGAAAAACCACAATGCTTGGGACAATAATGGATATAATAAAACCCTCTTCCGGAAGTTATAAACTTTTTGATGAAATACCTACTGAGAAGCACCGTAAAAAGATTGGGACACTATTAGAAACACCCAATTTTTATCACTATTTGTCAGGCATAAAAAACCTGGAGATTGCCGCTGAAATAAAACAACATGGAAAGGAAGACATTGATAAAGTGCTTAACATAGTTGACCTTACCAGAAGAAAAGATTCAAAATTCAGCAGCTACTCATTAGGAATGAAACAGCGACTTGCCATAGCTTCCTGTCTGCTGGGAAATCCGGGAGTATTGGTATTTGATGAACCCACTAACGGCCTGGACCCCGTAGGAATTGCCGAGATCAGGGATCTGATGAAAAATCTTTATAGCCAGGGTAAAACAATAATTATGGCGAGCCACCTGCTCGATGAAGTAGAAAAAGTTTGCACCCATGTAGCCATATTAAAAAAAGGAGAACTGGTAACAACCGGTAATGTAAATGAAATTTTATCTAACGAAGATATGGTAGAGGTGGCATCAGCAGACAATGAAAAACTGATGTTTGTTCTGCAGAAGATGAACACTCAAATAAGAATTTCAAAAGAACGCGGCGTGATCAACGTTTTCTTCCCTGTAAATACTGCAGATCTTTCTGCCATAAATAATTTTTGTTTCAACAATGGCATCATTCTTAGTCACCTTGTTCTAAAAAAGAAAAGCCTTGAGGCCCGGTTTTTTGAACTTACCAATAATTAAATAAAGAACATGTTGCATTTATTAAAAATTGAATGGCTTAAGGTAAAAGATTATAAAGCATTCTGGATATTTTCGATCCTTTATTCGTTTGCTATACTTGGAATAAATTATACCGGTTATTACGTAAA
>JALZAJ010000357.1 GCA_030948465.1 Bacteroidota bacterium | reverse complement strand
CTGTAAGTTGGGTAGCATTTACAAATACGGTTGGCAATGGATTACCCCTGAAAAGAACCGTTGTCTGGTTGTTAAAATAATTACCGGCAACCGTTACCGTGAAAGGTACCGTGCCCGGAGTTATATTATTAGGAACGATCAGGTTTGTAATTACCGGAGTGGGTGCAGCAAAGGTTGCCAATGCAGCCTGGGCATTAATAAAACCGTACCCACTAATGAAATCGAAGCCGGGCGCTCCCATATCCAGGGCGGTGCTTTGCAAAAGGCTTCTCATTTGTGAGGGGGCCAGCGTTACATTTGAAAATTTCTTTTCTGATTGCAAAATAAGTGCTGCAGCCCCCGCTGCATGAGGCGCAGCCGCTGATGTCCCAAAGAAATTGGGGAAATGGTCCATTTCAATATCTAACGAACCGAAGTTAACGGTGGTGTTCACGCCATCTGGAGCCGTAAAATCCGGCTTGTTACGTACCATGCCGTTTACAGGAGTTCCACCCACAGATGAAAATGGCTCAACAAAAGGTGCGTTAACACCAAAGGCTGGTGTATTAATATATCGCACGGCACCTACCGCCATCGCTCCTGCAGAATTCGCCTGGCCAACAATAGTGGATTGGCCGGAATTATATTCATTGATTGTAAGAGTATCTCCGCGAAAAACAACATACTTAAAATTTACAGGCGTTGAACCTGCCGCTCTTATGATCAAGATATTTGCCTGGGTATTGGCCATTACGGTAAAAGGCAGCACTTCGATCGGGTCGCCTCCCAGGTTATTTCTGTTAAATCCAAACAGCGTTGATCCGTTCAACCCCGTTAAATAAATATCAAGGTCGTTAACCGTGCCGGCTGACGATTGACCGAGTGAATAAATATTATCCTGCCACTGCAGTACCAGAGTATAGTTTCCTGGCGTTAATGAAATATTTTGAAGTATATCGCCGCCTCCAAAATTATGTGCCGTACCTACCAGTCCATTTGGAGCGGGAGCCGGATTGAAATTGCTTGCGTAGGAGGTATTCCCAAAATTACCGGCAGCGGAAAAATAAGACACACCCTGGGCTGTAACCTGGTTCACTGCCTGCGCCACTTCGCCATCTTGCAAAAACGGCTCCGTGATGTAAGTAACATCGTCAACAATTACATCATAGTTGTTTTGTTGCAATTGTAATATTCCCTGGGCAAAATCACCCGCGCTTATAAATCCGGTTCTGAACCCCAGGGTTGCCTTTGGAGCAATATCATGAACGATCTGGAGCATGGCTCTGCCTTCATCCGTGCTTCTTCCAAAAGGGTACTCCTGCAATACCTGCACATTTGCGGTATCATTATATGGATTCGCCGAACCGGGCAGGTCTCCGTTTGCCACATCTACAGCAGCGGGATTTCCAAATAAAGTATTATAGCTATCCGAAATCACCCCCACCTTCACACTATCGCCTGTAACATTGTAACCGTTTCGTACAAAATCAGTATGGATCGCAATATCCCCGTTGGTGGTCGTTAATCCTGTTCGGGCGTTATTAATAGGAGGAAAAAGCGGCCGGCAATAATCAATGAGATTAGTAAGCAGATCTAACTTTAGAAGGTTTGCGATGGGAAATTTTCCTGATATGATTAATGACTTCGGACCATTGTTAATAATATTGGTAAGGCCATATCCCGGGCTTTGCAACAGGGATAATAATTGGGCAACCTTACCCTGAAGGGCTATCACTTCTATGTAAACGGAATCGTGGGCGAGCCGGAAGATATTTTGCGCTGTATCGGTAACAGAGCCGCGATTGTAGTAAAGCGCATTTAATTCAGAACCGAGGAGATCATATACTTTTCCAGTGGGTGGTGGAGGATAATAGGGTAAAATTACGTCATCCACAAAAGGTGCATATTGAAGATAGACTCCATTTTGAAGTGTAACTTTTGCAGCACTTATGAGCACCCCGCTTATATCATTTATACTCTTTCCGGTTGCAGTGCCCCTGCCGATACTAATTGACCCGGAGGTGGCGTAAACGGTACCTAACCATTTCAATTCTGTTGATGAAGAACCATTTGCTATAATGAATGCAGCCCCTGTTGCCGTGTTGGCGCCCTTTCCATGCACTTCAGTATATACCCTTGATTCACTGCCTCCATTTATTAAAACCGCTGCTGATTTATTAAGATCAGCATTATTATAAATATATATTTTGAAAGTTCCGGTTCCGGCATTTTTAAAATCGAAATTGATCGTATTGATGCTTCCCGAATTTTTAATTGATTTAAATGTATAGACACCTGTACCTGACAAGGTGAGTGTTTGTTTGCCGGATAACATGATATTACCATAAGCGCCCGGCGTAATCGTTGCAGAGGAGGTTATGTCTGTTGAGCCGGCCCGAGGGAAATTGACAGGGGCTGGCAGGTTCGGCAACACGGGAAGAGAGGGAGTCCCTGTTATGTTACCACCCGCAGGAGTTGGCCCGGTATAAGTGGTGCCCGCCGGGTGCGTGACCGTACCTGAAACCGTTCCTCCTGCGATTCGTATGTTTCCGTTTACATCAATGTTTCCACCAATATTTGAGGAAGCGCCCGCAGAAAAAATAATCCCTTTTAAGCCATTGGAATTCGCTGCTGTTATATTACCGGTAACGGTGTTATTATTAGAAAGCTGAATTTTACCTCCACTATTTATATTTGACTTTATACTGTCGTTATCAGCGGCAGTGATAGCTGTGAAAGACCCAACAGAGCCGCCGTTTATATTGGCGGAGGATGATATGCTTACGCCCGATCCTCCGAACAAAACGAAGTCACTAAACTTTAGTTGCTGGGCATGCGAGCGAATGGCAACTGCGTTGATCGCTATTATAAAAATAGCCGGCAAGATTTTGGTTCTGGTAAAGAAGGTATTAAGTCTCATAATTAATTTTTTAAAAAAGAACAACAATTAAATTATGGATTACAAAGGTTTGGACTTATGAATTATAAAAAGCCAGGAGTGATAGTTACGGAGATTTGCAAAGAAAATAGCTGCTTAGCATATAAGTCAAACTGGTTAATTAGTTTGATTTATCTATAAACAATTAGACAAAACAAACTTAAGTTAAAATATGAATAAGGAAAATTTTATTTCCTGTTTTTTAAATTTATAATTGGTGAATCCAATTTTAAATTGTCTGCTATTTTCCTTTTCCTCCTATACTGCCTTTCCTTTTTTTAAAGTCGCAATCAACCCTTAGATTGCCGTACTTACACCCTGAATATTTCAATAGATACATTTAGGTTTGTGATAGAAATTGGTCTATTATCTTAACGATTAAAAATTGAAAGTCATGAATGCTACAACTAAAAGCAGCAGCAGTAAGAGCGCGAAAATCATTTATTGGATATCAACAAGCCTTGTCTTTTTATTAGACTCCGCGATGCCTGCCTTCACTTTTAATACAGAGCTTGCAAAGGAAGGCATCCGGCATCTTGGCTACCCCGACTATTTCAGAATAGAATTATCCATTGCAAAAATTATAGGTGGAATAATTTTAATTCTTCCTATGATTCCGGCGAGACTGAAAGAATGGGCTTATGTGGGGTTTGCCATCGATTTTATTTCTGCATTTATCGGCCATTGCGCAGTGGATGGTTTTGGAGGAAGTGCAATTTTCCCGCTGATAATGCTTATCATTTTAATTGTTTCTTATGTCTATTATCATAAAATAAAAAACCTTCAATCATAAGCCTCGTCGGCGTTTCAGCACTTCGAAGAAACTAATGTCATGTTAACTATGTGTTGGCGCATATCCCACAAAGGCACAAAAGCCACAAAGTAATTTTCTTAGTGGTGCTTAATGGCTTGGTGGGATATCTGTAGCGTTATAACAGTTTTAACTTAACACTAATAAAGAACGGCCTGGCTTATTACGGAATAAATTTTTATGAACTAAAATAAGAAAGTCAAATAAGTCAAAACAATATCACTGATGATCGAAGTTTTTAAAACCAATGTCAAGGAACGTTACCATGCTAACATGCTGGTTGATCAAATTCACA
Organism: Bacteroidota bacterium; assembly: GCA_030948465.1. Lineage (GTDB taxonomy): Bacteria > Bacteroidota > Bacteroidia > Chitinophagales > Chitinophagaceae > Ginsengibacter. The sequence goes on along the minus strand of JALZAJ010000357.1, from coordinate 4,757 downwards.
AAACTTTTAAAGGACACGAGGCAAATTTTGACCTTGATGATTGCGATAATATTCTTAGGATAAAATGTACTTCCGGATTAGTAGAGCCTTCTTTGCTCATTCATCTATTAAAAGATTTCGGTTTTCATGCCGAAGTATTACCGGATATACCGCCTCTCCGGTACGCATAAATTTATTTCACACCTGCCTGAGAGACTAAGATCAACAGGTAAAGCCTTTGAGCAAAGAAATGGTTTTTCCATTTTTTTTTAATTGCTACCCTCTTCTCTTGAATCCTTCTATTCATTACCTGTTTCCAGCCTCATTTCAATTATGTGCCTGGCGAATCCTGCTTTTTCATAAGCTTTAAGAGCGGATAAATTATTATCATAAACCTTTAGACGCAACTCTTTTATATTTTGCGCAAAGGCCCATTGTTTCAGTGTCTCAATAATTTTTTGAATTACGCCCTTTCCCCTATGCCCTGGGTCAACATACATGAATCCTAAGTACGCATATTTTGAATGTTTTAAATAAGGTTTTGAATGTTCTATTCTCGCATAACCCGAGCCAACTATTTCATGATCCAACACCGCTACAACCAGCTCTGTGCCTGGCGATACGATCATTTCCCTGATATCGTAATAATGAATCGGATCTTCTTTTAATGTAGTATCAAAAGGGCGTTCTGCTTTTATTACGCCTTGTTCAAATCGCAGAAGAACAGCCAGGTCTTCAAGGGTCGCTTTTCGTATCAGTATCTGCACCATCTTGTTTGATTTTTTTTTTGGAAAGAAAACTTATTAAACCTCATTTAAAATATATTACATACACAATCGTCTCTTTGTATAAATGTCACTACCATCCGAACTTTTTTTAAAAATGCTAATACCTTGCTCTGAAAGTACTGATTTTACTGTATTCTATTATTAGAATTCTGGAATAAAAGTCGGTTAAATAAAATCAAAAGATTTCTGCCTGTTTGACGGTTGTGGTCTTCCTCTTGCTTTTACTGCTCCACCTTTTATTTCATTGCATACATAATGGAGGCTATGATAATAAGTAAGACAAAATCTTATTTTTTCGCAAAGATTACTAAAGGCTTGTTTGCCTTTAGCTATACAACGCCTGATTAATTCCAAAAGCAAATAGGTAATAAGGGCTATATAAATTTGTGATTTTACCGCATTTTCGCTTGTGCCTGTAAAAGTTTTTACCAATAGATTTTGCTTTAGTTGTTTAAAGAATATTTCTACATCCCACCTTGCTTTGTACAAGGCTGCAATGGTTGATGCTGCCCATTCTAATTGCTGGGTTATAATTTCCAGTAACATATCCTTTTCACTATCATATACCACTACACGGCGCAGGATCATCTTATCCATCCCTACTTCGATAGCTTTTTTTCCCGTTAGCCGTATAAGTTCATCCTTTATTATATGCTGGTCTTTATCAGCAGGTAACTCTTTTTCGCAAATACTTTCATACACCGTATTATCCTTTATGCGGATTATAAATACATTCTCTGCATAGATGCGTTGCATCATTATGCCAAAATCAAAATAGGCTTTGTCTTCTACAATTATAGTTCCCGGTGCAAATATCGTTTGAGGATGGCCATTCCTGTCGTGTACAGCTGCTTCGCTAATATTGACTAAATCGGGTAGCATTAGCGCTTCGTCCAGGCAAGTGTGTATTTTTATGCCTCCTTTAGCTGTCCGGAACTTTGCCCACTCAAAGAGGCTCAGGCATAGGCTGATAGTGGAGCTATCTATTATCTTTACTACTTTGCCTTTTATCTCTTCTATATCACGGGGTTTGCCTTGCTTAAGCAAGATGCTTTTATAATGTGACAACAGCTTGTAGTAAAGAGTTTCAAACACCCGCCAATCCCTTTTGGCATTGCCATCGCTCATGGTGCTTCGGGCAGGGCTTTGCTTTAATCCTAAATCTGCTATGAAGGTGGTATTTACGCCAATGGCGGTGCTTATATCGGTTAAGGTTTGGCACTTATTCAGCTGTCCGAACATTTGAGACACCAAATGATCATAAGTCTTATACTTGCTACAGAATTTATCACTGTTGTGTTTGGTAACAGCACTCTGAAAAAGATGGGCTGGTATTAGTTCAAGGATTTGTTTTATAAGTGGCTTACTGTTACTTTTATTGCGGGTAAATAGTCCCATATCTATGAAGTTTTGTCACCTCAAAGGTATTGTGGACTATTTACTTTTTTTGACTTCCGGATGGTAGTGTATAAATGTGAAATAAAATTATGTCATTAAAGATCACAGGAAAAAATCCTTCCGGAAAACATTTGGAGCAATTGAAAAGATCGCCAAATTATAAGGAACAGGAATTTAAAAATTTATCTGAAACGCCTATGATGCTGCAGGACGCATCCTACTATGAAATTTTTAAAAAATTTTTGAATAAAACCCGGGATGCTAAACCCCCTTCGGTATTGCCTTCTGTAAAAACTGATCTTAAAAATATCCAATCCGAAAAGCCTGTCATCATCTGGTTTGGACATTCTTCTTATTTTATCAGGATAGAAAACAAAACTATTTTGGTGGATCCGGTTTTTAGCGGAAACGCTTCTCCATTGCCTTTCATGGTGCATGCTTTTGAAGGAAGCGATATTTACAGCCCCGATGATTTTCCTGCTATAGATTTCCTGCTGCTAACACATGACCATTATGACCACCTGGATTACAAGACTATAAAAAAATTTAAATCAAAAACAAAAAAAATTTATTGCCCGCTGGGCCTGTCATCGCATTTAATCTATTGGGGTTTTGATAAAAAAATAATTATTGAAATGGATTGGTGGCAAACAATCAACCTGGCAGAAAATATGCAGTTGACCGCTGCACCAGCAAGGCATTTTTCAGGACGGGGCCTAAAACGCTTTAAAACACTTTGGAGTTCTTTTATTTTAAAAACAAATTCACATAGCCTGTACCTTGGCGGTGATTCCGGTTACGATGCGCATTTTAAAAAGATCGGAGAAAAATTTGGCCCGTTTGATATCGCGATACTGGAAGCAGGTCAATATAATACTGCATGGCCATTGATACACATGCTGCCGGAACAAACGGTGCAAGCGGCGATAGATCTCAGGGCTAAAGTGTTGATGCCGGTTCATTGGGGCAAGTTTACTTTAGCGATGCATTCCTGGAATGAGCCGGTAATAAGAATTTTAAAAGCAGCAGCCGTCGCAGGATTAAAAGTAACGACACCGGTAATAGGCGAGCCCGTTATTTTAGATAAAGCTTATCCTTCCGGGCGCTGGTGGGAGTTGTAGTCTGCTTCGCAGTTTTTAGAATTACTAATCACTCACTGACCTTTTATCCAATAATTTAAATCGAATTTTTCTTTATCACATTGAGGTCGATGGGATTGTCTTTTTTTGACAAAATAAAATGTCCAGCTACTTTTCCACGGCCCGAATCCCTGCTTCGATTGGTCTTTTTATTAAATAGTTTATTTGAATCATTGTAAAGGAAATTCATTTTCCGATGCCGCATATTAGGCAGACCTTTTGTTATTGTTATATAACGCTGGCACGAAGAGCTTAAGGCTTGAAAGATGGTTTGAAATGAATAACAGCCGCTTGAAATCCCGGATCAGAATTATTATATTTTGTTTTAACGCATCAAAAAGATTCTTTTATGAATAAGGCCTCTCATCCATTGTCCAGGGATATTATTGAAACTGTGCTGGTTCTTTTTTTATTGCTGGCATTATTGATTGCGCTATACGATGTGTTGCGGGTTTTCTTTGGTGTTTTCACCTTTGCGATTATTTTTTCCGTTTCTTTCGCAAAATCTTTTGAACGACTGGTAAAATTTTTAAACAACCGCCGGAAGCTGGCTGCTGTTATATATTCAATCATACTTATTGCGGTAGTTGCCGTTCCTTTTACCTTTTTAATTAATGCTTTCAGCTATCGGATAAAAGACGCGACTGCATGGGTCACTGAGATGAAAGAGCATGGCCTGCCACCGCTTCCTGTATGGATGTCGCGCCTTCCATTTGTGGGCGACGATTTATCCTCATTCTGGCTGCGGTTTCAGGCTAATCCCAAAGAAACGTTTATGTTGCATGAAACCCAGATTAAAGGATTTTTGCGGCATCTTTTAACCAACGGACTGGGAATATTGGGCGCTGGTTTTCAGTTTATTGCCGGCATAATTATCTCGGCAATATTTCTTGTAAAGGGACAAAAAATACTGTTACCTCTCAAAGTAACTATGCAGCACTTACTGGGCGCAAGATCTGGGTTGGCTTTATTGGAAGCTACGGCTATGGCCGTTAAAGGCGTATCAATAGGCGTAATGGGAACTGCATTTATAGCGGCAATTTTGTCCTGGATAGGTCTGGCAATTGCCGGTGTACCTTTGGCTCTCGTCCTTTCTGCTCTTATTTTTTTCCTGGTTGTTATTCAGGTGGGCCCATTGCTGGTTTGGATACCCGTAATATTATGGATGATATCGCAAGGCCATACCGGAATTACAATTTTCCTTGTTATTTATGGGATCATCCTTTTAGCCGTCGATGCTATTTTAAAACCGATCCTTATTGGCAAAAGCGGCGGCAAAATACCTTTCCTTGTTTTATTTTTAGGCGTGGTGGGAGGCATTGCCCAGTGGGGCTTTACCGGTATGTTTAAAGGCGCTATTATCATGGCCATTTTTTATACAGTATTCACTGCATGGCTTGAAAAAAAGAGCTCAAACTCTTCAGAAGATTTAGCAATTGTCGATATTATATAA
>JALZAJ010000350.1 GCA_030948465.1 Bacteroidota bacterium | reverse complement strand
TGTCCATAACAGGTATGCACACGTCCCGTTCTTTTATTTACGATCTGTGGCAACGCATCTACATAAGTTGATTTTAATTTAGTAAGCTCTCTGAAATTTAAAATATCCTCAACAATAGGATTTTCTTTTGCAAGTTTTAAAAGCACATCTTCACCGGTCGAATGCTGGCCTCCCTTTGTTTTTTTTCCTTTATCCAATTGCAATTTTTCAAACAGAACCTCCGCTAATTGTTTTGGAGAAGCAAGATTAAATTTCACACCTGCCTGGTCAAAAACGCTTTGCTCACATTTGGCCGCTTCTGTTTCTAATTCTTTTGAATAAACATTTAGAAAATTCATGTCAACTTTCACGCCTTCATATTCCATATCAGCGAGCACTTTCACTAAAGGTGTTTCCACTTTATTAAAAACCTTTTCCACCTCCTTTTCCTTTAAGTGCGATACGAATATATTCTTCAACTGACGGGTGATATCTGCGCCCTCAACCGCATATTCTTTTATTTTTTCCACTTCTACCTCACGCATTGTGCCCTGGCTCTTTCCTTTTTTGCCTATAAGATCTGTAATTGCAAGGGGCAAATATCCAAGGTATTGGGCACTTAGCAAATCAGTATTACGTCTTCCGTCACTATCAATAACATAGTGCGCCAGCAGGGTATCAAATAATTTTCCTTTTATTTCGAAGCCGTACCATTTTAGCACGAGTATATTATGCTTAGTATTCCGGCCAATCCACAATTTATTTTCATCGTTGAACAAATCGACAAAATGATGAAGTATATGTATTACCGCTGCTTCATCTTCGGGGCAAGGCACATAATATCCTTCGCCATCCTTGCAGGAAAAGCTTAACCCGATAAGCTCTGCTTCATTTGCATCCGCATGAGTTGTTTCGATGTCAAATGAAATTTCGCTTTCTTCTTTAAGTTTTTTTACGAGATCCATTATTGCCTTATCTCCTTCTGCCAAATAATAATTATGATCGGTATTATTAATATTTTTTTCGGCGGATAGTCCGGATTTTTCCTTTGCCTGCTCCTCTTCTTCTGGTTTTGGAATGGGTATCTCCATCGCGTTACCGAAAAGATCGGTTTGTATTACCTGTTTCTCTACAACAAAAACATTGTACTCTTCTCCAAGAATTCTTTTACCGAGGGTTTTAAATTCAAGCTCGGTAAAAAGATCTTTCAGCACCTCTGTGTTGTAGGCTTTCACCCTGAAATCTTCTTCATGAAACTGGCAGGGAACTTCGGTAATAATAGTTGCGAGCTTTTTACTCATGATCGCCATTTCCTGGCCTGCTCTTATTTTATCACCTAATGCGCCTTTAATATTTTCAGCATCGGCCAAAACGTTTTCGATCGTTTCGTATTGCGCTAATAATTTTGCGGCCGTTTTCTCACCAATCCCTGCGATGCCCGGAATGTTATCACTGGCATCGCCCATTAGCCCGAGGATATCTATTACCTGGCTTACGTTTTTTATACCCCATTTTTCACACACTTCTTTAGCGCCCATTATTTCCACTTTCCCTCCCTGGTATCCTGGCTTATAAATTTTTATTTTGTCTGTAACCAATTGACCAAAATCTTTATCGGGTGTTACCATAAAAACTTCATAACCTTCTTTTTCTGCCTGCTGTGCCAGTGCGCCTATAATATCATCGGCTTCGTAGCCATCACATTCCACAACAGGTAAATTAAAACCTTCGATGATTTTTTTAATATCGGGAATGGACGTTAAAAGATCTTCAGGAGTTTCCTGCCGGTTAGCTTTATAGGCTGCGAAATCGCCATGCCTCCCGGTAGGCGCCCAGGTATCAAATGCTACAGCAAGGTGCGTAGGTTTTTCTCTTGATAAAAGATCGTAAAGCGTGTTGGTAAAACCTAATTGAGCGTTAGTATTTTTTCCTTTCGAAGTAACTATCGGGCTGCGAATGAGTGCATAATACGCCCGGTAAATAAGCGCCATTGCATCTAATAAAAATAATTTTTTCTCCATTGAGCAAATTTAAAACAAACAGAGTGCGTTGCAAAAAGGCATTAAAAGAATAGATGGCTTTTGCCACGGATTACACAGATTTTCACGGATTAAAATTTGTTGCACGTATGACTGAAATATCATTTTACCTGCAACAAAACCTACCTTAATTTTTGTAACTTTAAAACATGGAAGTAAAAGAACCCGCTCATGCTTATCAAAAAAAGTCTTACTCCACAGAGGAGTATCTCGAAATGGAGAACGCGGCTACTGAAAAGCATGAATATTATAAAGGAGAAATTTTTGCCATGTCTGGTGCAGGCGCCAGGCATAATATCATTTCGATTAACATTATTGTATCCTTAGGCAATTCGCTTAAAGGTAAAAGTTGCCAGCCCTATGGCAGCGATATGAGAATACACATTCCTGAAAACACCCTGTTTACTTATCCCGATATTTCAGTTATTTGTGGAGATATAACAACTCCAAAGGAAGATAAAAATACCGCTACAAACCCAACTGCAATCATTGAAATACTTTCTCCTTCCACCAGGGATTATGATCGTGGTGGAAAATTTATGCTATACCGGGCTATTCCAACATTAAAAGAATATATTCTGGTAGAAGCAGAATCAATTCATATAGAACATTTCTCTATTAATAAAGAAGGCCTTTGGCAATTGAAAGAATATTCCAGGCTGGATGATCAATTGATTTTAGAATCACTTGATGTAAAATTACTGCTGAAAGATGTGTATGACAGATGCAAGTTATAAATCGTTAAAATCTTGATTCCAGGTAGTAGGGCAACATCGCCCGCCAGGTAGGCCAGTCGTGGGTCATGTCAGTGCCCCAAATATCGAGCTCATAATTAATTCCCTTATCATATAAAACTTTGGCAAATCTTCCTGAAGCGCCGGGATCTTCGTAAGATCCGCTCCCTGAAAGTATGTGGATGTGATGACTTTTTCTTATGTTATCTAAATACCATGCATCTGTAAGGCCTGGAAGATAATCTTCAGGGGAATTAAAATAAACCTGGTCGTCATTAAAGCCTTTCGTGTATTCGTGAAGGTTATACACGCCACTCATAGCAATAACGCCATTGATAAGATCAGGCC
>JALZAJ010000338.1 GCA_030948465.1 Bacteroidota bacterium | reverse complement strand
TATTTGATTTGCGTTGACCAGCACTTCAAGCAACTCCTGGATAATAAGCCGGCTATGCTCTATTTCCGTTTCATTTACAAAGCGGGTAAAGCCACTAATATCAGGAATAAAAAGCAGCCCTTTATTTTCCATTTTTTCTTTTAAAATTACAATCAATTCAACGGTATTACAACCGCAGAGTTGCTCAATTTTTCAACCTTTTAAAATCACCACCGTCGATGCTGACAACTCCTTCAGGTTGGGCATCGAAGGCCGGACCGGCTGCAACTTAAAACACCGGATCTCTTTCATAGTAAGTGCGTTACTATTTACTAGCCCTTGACTGATGCAAATACAATGTGTTAAGTAACAATCAGTAAGTTTGCAAGTAGCTATCCGCGAAGGTTTATCCAAATAACATGAGAAAATATTTATTAAATTTTTTAAACATCCGGGAGGATACTGATTATGAAAAAACAAGATCAACCATTGTTGAGGGTATTTCATTACGTGGTTATAATTTTTGGATACTTGTATGTTCCACCATCCTTTCATCTATCGGGCTTGATATAAATTCCGGCGCAGTTATTATTGGCGGCATGCTAATATCGCCATTAATGTCTCCCATTCTGGGGGCGGGTCTTTCACTGGCAATACATGACAGGCAATTAATCAGGCATTCTTTTAGAAATCTTTCCATGTCTGTTTTAATAAGCCTTGGCGCTTCTATCATTTATTTTTATTTATCACCTCTTGGCCAGCCTACCGCTGAGCTGCAAGCCCGCACGTTCCCTACTTTGCTGGATGTACTGGTGGCATTGTTTGGCGGCATTGCCGGTATTGTTTCCATTTCACGGCACGAGCAAACGAATGCCATTCCGGGAGTTGCCATTGCCACTGCCCTTATGCCTCCAATATGCACCGCGGGGTTTGGTATTGCCACTTCCAACTGGGATTATTTTTTCGGGGCTTTTTATTTATTTTTTATTAACGCTGTTTTTATAAGCCTGGCCACTTATCTTATCGCGAGGTATCTCCACTTTCCTGAGAAAGAATTCACCAATAAAAAAGTTGCCCGCCAATACCGCGTGTGGTTTATCGCTGTTAGCATGCTTGCACTCACACCAAGCGTTTATTTTTTGTACACGGTTTATAAAAAAGAACTGAATAAAAAAGATATTGAGGAATTTGTAATTAACCCTATAAAAAGCAAAGGCAACGAGATCTTAAAATGGGAGATCGTGAAAAAGGATTCGGGAAATTTAGTTAAGGTTTATTATTCAGGAAGTCAGCTAAGCGACAGCCTGAAGAAACATATCGACAGCTCGTTGTACGAAAATAAATTGCAAAAATATGAAGTGATGCCTATGAGGGTCAATCTTACCAAAGAAGAAGTAAGTGCGTTAAGCGCAGATATGACCAAACAGATTATTGAAGAAATGCATTTAAAAGAGATGAAAGAACAAATTATTTTAGGTGAAAAAGCAAGAGACACATTATCCTTAAAACAATTATTTAAGGAAGTAAAAATAGCTTTCCCCGTGATTGATACGCTCTCTAACGGATGGATAATATACCCCGATGCCTCAAGAGTCGTGGATACGATCCCTATCGTATTTTATAAAACATTGAAGCGGGTAAGCAAAAAGGAAACACAACAATTGTATAATTATTTGCTGGTAAGATTTGCGAAAGATACCGTTGCTTTAATAAAGCAATAAAGGCCATTGCTACAGGCTTCCTTTAATTTACTCGCTAACAATTTTGCGATGTTACTTCCGTGTGCTGTTCGATCGTGGCAGAAAGCACACGCTTATCTTTTGCAGAGAGCCTGGCGATTTTATAAAGTTTATCGTTAGTAAAACTTGCAGGCGTTGCGGGCGCTGCAAAAGCCACTTTCATTTAGGACATGGATATGGACTGGCTATTTTCCACACGCTCAAAGGAGATTATAGAATATAAAACAAGGATGCCTTAAGCAATAGATGAGCGCAATGGAAACAGAAACGTTGAGAAAACACTATTGAATTTATAGAAGTATTCGGCAGGACTTTTACCTGTCTTTGTTTGGATATTATCCATGTACGCCTGGAATGACATGATACGGTTTTACTTTACAGAAATATTTTTAGAAGATTCCTTTTGGTTTTTGAAATCAAGCCCTTTTTCTTTTAATGATTTTTGCAATACCGGTATAGCAGTTTTTCCAATTCCATGAAATTTCATAATCTCAGCTTCACTATACTTAGATAATTGCTGTTCCGTTTTTATACCGCTATTTTCCAATGCACGCCTCGCAGGCGCAGAAAGTAATGAAAGAAAATTCTTCTCTTTTTCTGCAAGCCCCTGCATCCTAAACTTCACGATCCGGGAGATCAGACTTAAAGGCATTGGCTTATTCAGGGGAAATTGTACCGAACCTTTTCCTTGTTTATATTTTGATAATTCTTTTTCAAAAGCCGCATGTCCTGAAGGCGTGGCATACAATCCGACATGATTTTCATATCCTGCAAAGTATATAACCACTTTGCCGTTCCATTTAAAAGCGGGCATCGCATAGCTTATGGTTTCTTCGGCTTCGGGTGCAGCTTTCATAACGGCCTGGCGTACCTGCTCTAAAACTGTTTGAACATCTTTTGGAAACATGGCAATGTATTCATCAACGTTGCCGGCTTTGGCAATTTTCATAAAAAATATTTAAGTTAAAAGAATTTATTCTTAAGCCTTCTCCAGTGTTTCAATGTCAAATTTTTTCATGGGCATAAAAGCCTTTATAACTTTTTCCCTTCTTTCGGGATCACTCATTAATTTCCCGAGGATGGAAGGAACAATCTGCCACGACACACCATATTTATCTTTCAGCCAACCGCATTGTGATTCTTCTCCGCCCTCTGTAAGTTTGTTCCAGTAATAATCTATTTCTTCCTGGTTATCGCACGGCACTACTATTGATACGCCCTCATTAAAAGTAAACTCGTGAGGACCCGAACTGTCCATAGCCACAAACAACTGGTTATTCAAGGTGAATTGGGCATGTTTAATGTAGCCTTCTACATCGTGCTCTCCTTTTTCATAACGGCTTATTAATTTAACGTCAGCATTTTTAAAAATGCCCGTGTAGAAGTTGATGGCTTCTTCTGCTTTGCCGCTTTGGTTCTTTGTAAACATTAATGCCGGAACAATCTTTTGCACTGCATCTTTGTTCATCATGAATTGCCAGTTAACACCAAATTTATCCTGGCACCATCCATATTTTTCACTCCACGGATAATTATCCAGCGCCATCATTACGCTGCCTCCTTCAGATAAGTGATTCCACTTTTTATCAATTTCTTCAATTGAATCGCAATATGCAAAAAAAGAAATGGAAGGATTTATTTTGAATTGCGGGCCGCCGTTCAATCCCATGAATTGTACGCCGTTCAATTCAAACATGACTACCAATGGATTTTCTGAAACGATTTTTGAATCTTCAAATATTTCGGAATAATACGTCGCTGCCTCTTTGGCTTTACCATCGAACCACAAGCAGGGATACAGTTTATTTTTCATTGCTTTATTATTTTGATTATCCAACAAAACTAATGGTAAAACATTTTATTTTAGGGCAGCATTTGTGACATTCTTACGGGGTATTTGCGACATAATTCCGGGCGTCGGGCTGGTTAAAAAAAAGAAATGGGGTTAAGAATTAAGATCGTAACAAAAAAGCGATTTTTCTTTTTATAATTCCTTAATCTGAAATCAGGTAAATACAATTTCAAATTCAGTTCTGCCTTCTTGCCGGGTTTGTAAACCAAAGGTGTATCCGTGATTCAATAAGATTTCTTTAATAACAGTAAGGCCTATTCCCTGCCCCGTTTTTTTAGTGCTGAAGAAAGGAGTAAATATTTCTTCACTGGTCATTGGATCTAAGCCTTTTCCACTATCAGTAATAATTATTTTTTTTGGATGAGAAAAAGTATTAAAAATTACAACACCATTTTTTTCTATTGCTTCAATCGCATTTTTTACAATGTTGATGAGCATTTGCGACATCTATTGTTTGTCGGCCAACAAAAATATAGGGTCAGATGAAAGATCGTATTCAAAAATGATTTGCTGTTCCACTGCTGTTTCTTTCATCAATGTTGTCGCGTTACGAGATGGATAATTACAACAAATAAAATGTATTTAGTCCGCAGCTTCATCGTATGCAATGTTGTATTTATCAAGCCTGCGATAAAGTGCGCTGCGAGTAAGGCCTAATGAATTTGCCGCCCTGGCAACTTTGTTGTGGTATATGCCGTCACATTTTGTTTGCCCTTGTATTTTTCAATTTACCTCAATACCGATGAGATTGCAAAAATTTTCGAAATTGATTTATCACAGAATCCGCAATTAGAAGCGCGGCGTGATCTATTTGTATTAGGTTGCTATACAGGCTTGCGCTTTTCTGATTTTTCTATTCTACGGCTTGAGGATATACGCAATAATATGCTTTATAAAAAACAACAGAAATCAGACCATTGGGTGATTATTCCGTTGAGAGAACATGCCAAAAATATCCTTAAAAATAAGTTTAAAGATGGCGTTCCTAAAATATCCAATACAGGGTTCAACGATGCGCTGAACAAATTGATAAACTGGCGAAACTAAGTGAACCTATCAAATTTTCGCACAAAAAAGGAAATAGGAAAATTGTTGTTTGTAAACCCAAATACGAATGGATTACTTCTCACACCTGCCGCCGGTCTTTCTGTACCAATGAGTTTTTAGCCGGCACGCCTGTAGAACTTATTATGAAAATAAGCGGCCATAAAAGCCTGAAAGATTTTTATAAATACATTAAAGTAACACCTTAAGAAGCTGCGGAAAAGATTAAAGATATATGGTTGAAAAGGG
>JALZAJ010000333.1 GCA_030948465.1 Bacteroidota bacterium | reverse complement strand
GCATCACATCCACATTTGGGCGATCAGTACCACAGAAAATGCGCTTACTGCACACATTTCTTTAAAAGAAGAACTCAATTTTAATGAAAAAATGAAGTTGGTACAAAATTTAAAGCATGAATTAATGCATCACAACATCCACCACAGTACCATAGAAATAGAAACGGAATTATCAAACTGCGAGCAGAAGGATTGCTGATCTTTTCACTGATCATGGAACAAAATATTACAGGATAAAAATTCTGAAAAAAGTATAGAAATGCCTTTTTAAATTTATTTTTATAATCAAATTCATTTTTTAAAATAACTGGTTTTATACTAAATAGTTTAAATAAAATTTTATGGAAAACAAAGTAAACAAACACAATCTCCTGGAATTTGCCGAGCAGCAGCTTGAAGAGCATATTGCAGAATTAAACACTCATTACGAAGGCAGGCAAATGGCCTCGGAAGATGAAAAGAAGAAAGCATTTGAAACCCATTTTAATATGTTTACTGCGGAACTTGAAGAGAAAAGTAAAGAACTGGGAGATGAGGAAAATAATAAACAAACGATCAATGAGTATAAGGAAAAATTTAAAAAAGCGCTTGCTGATTTATAATCCCAAAAAGAATAATTTACAAATAAACCTCATTTCACTTCCTGCATCATAACGAGCTTTTTATAAAAACCGTCGCTGGCCATCAGGCCATCATGAGTTCCTCTTTCAACAATTTTTCCTTTTTGTAAAACAATAATTTCGTCTGCATGCCTTATGGTGCTTAACCGGTGGGCAATAACAATGCTGGTGCGATTATGCATAAGATTGTTAATAGCGTCCTGAACAAGGCGTTCACTTTCTGTATCGAGCGATGAAGTAGCTTCGTCTAAAATTAAGATTGGAGGATTTTTCAAAACCGCTCTTGCAATGGTTGCTCGTTGCTTTTCGCCGCCACTCAATTTATTACCTCGTTCTCCAATATTTGTTTCGTAGCCGTCTTCTTTATGAATAATAAAATTGTGAGCATTTGCAATTTTTGCAGCTTCGGTTATTTCTTCCTCCGATGCGTCATCCTTGCCCAGTGCAATATTATTAGAAATAGAATCATTAAAAAGAATGGCTTCCTGGGTTACAATGCCCATTTGGCTTCGCAAAGATTCAAGAGAATATTCTTTAATATTGATTCCATCAATTAATAACTCTCCCGATCCCACATCATGAAATCTCGGAACAAGATCAACCAATGTACTTTTGCCGGCGCCGGAAGATCCCACTAACGCAATCGTTTTTCCCTTCTGTATTTTCAAATTAATATTCTCAAGAATAATTTTATCCTCGTAGAAGAAACCAACATTTTTGAATTCAATGCAATCAGTAAAGGCGGTCAGTTTTTTTGGATGGGGCACTTCGGTAATGGACACCTCTTCATGAAGCAGCGCTTCTATTCGTTCCACACTTGCGGATCCTTTCCTTATATTGTAAGAGGCAGTGGACAGTGATTTCAGGGGTTGTATTACCTGTGAAAAAATAACGATATAGGCTAAAAAATCGCCGGGATCGAGAAATGTATTTTGTAAAACCAGCCGGCCACCATACCATAGAACAGCCACCACGGCTGCAATACCAAGCGTTTCGCTTACCGGGGATGCAAGATCACGTCTTCGGTTAGCACTGTTTTTTATAACAAAAAGTTGATCGTTTTGGTCAGTGAATTTTTTGAATTGTTTCTTCTCGGCGTTAAAGCCTTTAATGATACGAATGCCGCCCAGCGTTTCATCTATCGTGGAAAGAATAACCCCCAGTTTTTCCTGCACTCTCGTGCTCTGCTTTTTAAGCGACCTGCCTATTCTTCCAATGATCAATCCTGAAAAGGGTAAAAAAAGTAATAGAAACAGTGTGAGCTGAGGACTCAAAATTATCATGTACACGAAGAACAGAAATATCGTAACCGGTTCGCGAAAAATGGTTTCCAGTAAATTAACGATGGAACTTTCCACGTCCTGAAGATCATTCGTAAGCCTGCTCATAATATCTCCCTTTTTTTGATCATTAAAGTATCCAACCGGCAGAGCGAGAATTTTTTTGAACATATTGGTACGCATATCATTTATGATCACATTGCGTATGGGTGTTAAAAAATATATGGAGAGATACAGAAAAATATTTTTTAAAATGATAGCGCTTAGTACTAAAATGCAAATGATACCCAAAGCTTTTACTTCGCCATTTGGTGTTTGTATCAAATGATAAAGCCATACCTTGAACTGATTGATCGGGTTAAGCCTGGAAAAAAAATTGTTGTTTGTGGAAACCGCTTCAAGCGTATTTTGTTTCTTAAAAATAAGGAGTAGAAATGGACTTAAAAGCCCCAGGGAAATGACGGAAAATAAATTGGAAAGAACATTAAAGCTGAAATAGGCAAAAATTAATTTAGGATATTTAGAAACATAACGGAAAATAACTCGTAAACTCTTCATCTATTCTGTTGAAATGCAAATAATTTTAATAATGGCAAAGTAACTAATTTTACAACTCCCGATAGTAGGGAAAATAATTAATATTATGACTGAAGGTAAAAGGCAAAAGCAGGTCGCTGCGGAGATATCCAAAGTGCTTAACGACATATTTCTGCGAATGGGCCTCAATATGCAGGAAGGCGGAATGGTGTCCATATCATCCGTAAAAATAACGCCCGATCTTTTTGAAGCCCGCATTTATTTAAGCCTTTTCCAGGTTAAAAACCCGGAAACTGTTCTTGAAAAATTTAAGGACCTAAGCAGTGAGATACGCGGTGACCTTGGCAATAGCATGCGACATCAACTAAGAAGTATTCCGCAGCTTACTTTTTATATTGATGATACACTTGAATATGTTTTCAAAATTGAAGAGCTGTTGGATAATATTAAAAAAGAAAAAGAAGATGGGAAATAGTCAGCTGCCAGCCATCAAATAAATTGAAAATGGAGAATTGAAAATTGAAAATTAAAAAAAGTCATCGACCATCCAATTAATTGAAAATTGAAAATTGAAAAAAAACATCAACCATCAACTTTCAACCATCAACCTCCAACCATCAACCTCTAACGATCAACCTTCAACCTTCGACTATTGTATTTAAAATTTGCATGGAGATATTTTAAGGCAAAAAAAAGTACCAATGCCATAAATATTATTTCGTGGGTTACCGCAGGTGTTATTGCCTTTTCTACCATGTGCCAAATCCTCGTGTTGAGCGTCTTTAATGGGTTTGAAGGATTAGTGCAATCTCTTTATTCTAATTTTTATGCGGATGTAAAAGTGCTTCCGTCAAAAGGGAAAACAATTATTTTAACCCCGGATCAAATACAACAAATACGAAAGCTGAATAATGTAAAAGGAGTGTCACTGGATGCAGAGGAGAAAGCCTTGCTTCAAAATGGAGAGCAGCAAACCGTAGTTCTATTAAAAGGGGTGGATGATAATTATTCGAAGGTTTCCGGTGTTCCGCGTAAAATGCTTTACGGTGTGTTTGATGTAGGCACTGTTGATGCGCCAAAACTGGTAATGGGCTCGGGAATAGAATATGCAATCGGCGTTCAATCAGATAAAAACCTTTTTCCTGTCACTGTTTTTTTGCCCAAAAAAACAAATAATTCAACTACGGATCCTTTATCATCATTGAGTGAAGGCAACGCCAATACCTCGGGCAGCTTTGCCATACAGCAGGATTTTGATAATAAGTATGTGATAACAAATCTTGGGTTTGTAAAACGGCAAATGAATTATGCACCCAATGAATACAGTGCGCTCGAAATCTCTTTGATTAACCCTGACCAATCAAATGAGTTTTCAAAAAACTTACAGAAATTATTAGGCGATAAATATAAAGTGCTGACTAAATATGAACAGAATACCAGTCTTTATAACTCCATGCGGCTCGAGAAATGGGTTATCTACGCCGTGCTGACTCTCATCCTCATCATCGCGGCTTTTAATATGATTGGCGCCTTAACAATGCTTGTACTGGAAAAAAGAAAAGACATAAGTGTTTTGCAATCGCTGGGCGCCGACAAAAATCTTATCAAAAAAATTTTTTTAAGTGAAGGGCTTTTATTAGCTGCTGCGGGCGCAGGCACCGGAATTATTTTAGCGTTGATTATTTGTTTTCTCCAGGTAAAATTTAAAATAATTAAATTGTCAGGTACTTCTTTCCTTATTGATTATTTTCCCGTAAGGCTTGTGTTGACTGATTTTTTATTAGTAATAGCCACCGCGTTAATTATATCATTTGTGGCATCGTGGTTTCCTGCAAAAAAAGCTTCCCGGCAACTATTCAATTTAAAATCATAAGAGTGATGGTCTGGTGGAGGCTTTTTCAATTCAATTCTCCATTTTCCATTTTCCATTTTCAATTTATTTGATGGTTGATAGCCCATAGCCGATCCTCAGTAATCTCCCAAAGTTTCCGGTAGTTCGGCAATCGCTTTTTTATATTGCTCGGCATTGGGAGCAGAGCCATGCCATTCATGATTATTCTCCATAAAGTCAACTCCTTTGCCCATTACAGTTTTCATAATAATAACGATAGGCTTTCCCTTACCAACAAAAGTTTTTGCTTTTTGCAATGTGGCAATCAAGTCTTCCATGTCATTTCCGTCTGATTCAAGTACTTCCCAGTTAAAGGCAAGAAATTTTTCTTTGAGACTGGAAAGCCTCATTACATCTTCTGTGGTCCCATCAATTTGCTGTCCATTGCGATCGATGCTTGAAATTAAATTATCAACTTTGTGCATGGCAGCATACATAATTGCTTCCCAGTTTTGTCCTTCATCAAGCTCCCCATCGCCGTGCAGCGAATAAACGATGTGTTCATCTTTATTCAATTTTTTTGCAGTCGCGGCTCCTATGGCGACACTCATGCCTTGCCCTAAAGACC
>JALZAJ010000329.1 GCA_030948465.1 Bacteroidota bacterium | reverse complement strand
CCCTGGCAATAATTAGTTCTTCCGAATTCGCCTCCCCATATTATCAGCGTTTCATCTAACAATCCTCTTTGTTTCAGATCCGTAACCAATGCAGCAGAAGCCCGATCAGTATCCATGCATTGACCTTTAATTTCTGCTGGCAAATTATTATGGCCATCCCAGCCCTGGTGATATAATTGCACAAAGCGAACACCATTCTCCGACAATTTTCTTGCGAGCAAACAATTGGCCGCATACGTCCCTGGAACAAGGCAATCCGGGCCATAAAGTTTAATGATATCTTCGGGTTCTTTACTCAGATCGGTTACTTCAGGAACAGCGGTTTGCATTCGATAGGCTAATTCATACTGCTGCACTTTTGCATGTATTTCCGGATCGTTTGTTTCTTTAAAAGATTCTTCATTTAATTCTGCCAATACATCAAGCATTTTTCTTCGGTCATTTTTATCAATGCCTTCATGGTTGTTGAGATACAATACCGGATTTTCCCCGCTGCTGAATTGTACGCCCTGGTGAATAGAATCCAGGAATCCATTGCTCCACAATTTAGAATAAACTCCCTGGCCATTGCCCTTTCCTTTTGATAATAAAACACAAAAAGCCGGGAGGTTTTTATTTTCGCTTCCGAGGCCGTAGCTAAGCCAGGAGCCCATACTTGGGCGGTTACCTACCTGTGCCCCTGTTTGAAAAAAAGTAAGCGCCGGATCGTGATTGATCGCTTCGGTGTACATGCTTTTAATAATACACAGATCATCCACAATTTTAGAAGTATGTGGTAAAAGCTCACTCATGTATGCCCCTGTTTGGCCAAATTGATTAAACTTAAAAGTTGTGCCCGCAAGAGGGAATTTTTTCTGATTGGAAGTCATACCGGTAAGGCGCTGCCCCATGCGAATTGATTCAGGCAGATCTTGTCCGAACATCTCCTGCAATTTTGGTTTATAATCAAAAAGATCCAATTGCGATGGAGCGCCATTTTGAAATAAATAAATGATCCGTTTTGCTTTTGGCGCAAATTGCGGAAGGCCTGTAATCAAGACGTCGTCTTCACTTTTATTTCCAAAAAGATCGGGTATCAGCAAAGAACCTAAGGCCACGCTTCCAATTCCAAGGCTAAGTTTCGAAAGAAATTTGCGGCGGTTGACGCGAAGATTATGTTCCAAAAATTCTTTATTCATGATCAGGATTTTGTAATGGCTTCTTCCATGTTATAAATTGTATTGATCACCTTCATTAATGCTGCGGTTGAATTAACATCCACTTTATCATCGTTAGGATACTCTCCTGCTTTAATTGTTGCGGCCGCATCTAATTTTTTTTGTTTGAATTGTTGCAACTGCTCATCAAAATATTTTCTTAGGATAGCCAGTTCTTTTTTATCAGGCATCCTGCAAATAATGCGGTGAAAAGCCCGGGCTATTTTTTCATCGGCAGAGCTTTTTTCTTCTAACAGCTTTTGCGCAAGAACCCGTGATGCTTCTAAAACAGTAGGGTCATTCATCATCATTAAAGCCTGCAACGGTGTGCTGGTCAATGATCTTTTTACCTCGCACTGATCGCGGTTACTTGCATCAAAGATGGCCATGTTTGGCGGAGGCACCGTTAGCTTAATAAACGTGTAGATTCCACGGCGATAGAGGCTTTCGCCCTTATCCTGTTTGTAAGTTGCCAGCACGCCCCGGCCCGATGTGGCACTTTCCCAAAGGCCTTTGGGCTGATAGGGCTTTACACTCGGGCCGCCGATCGTTTTCACCAGTAAGCCACTGCTTTCTAAAATAATATCTTTTACAATTTCAGCCTTCACTCTCAATCGCGAAGCACGGGATAGATAAACATTCTCCGGATCTTTTTTATAGTTTGCGTCATCAATATTTCCTGATTGCCGATACGTGGCTGACATTACAATTTGCTTCATCAGTCTTTTGATGTCCCAGCCGTGTTCCATAAAATCAACTGCGAGCCAGTCTAATAATTCCGGGTGAGAAGGCAATTCTCCCTGCGCTCCGAAATCCCCTGAAGTTTTTACCAGCCCTCTTCCAAAGATTTCCTGCCACATTTGATTTACAAAAACACGGGCGGTGAGAGGATTATTTTTACTTACCGTCCATTGCGCCAGGCCAAGCCGGTTGCGTGGCAGCTTAACCGTATCAAAAAATAAAACGGATTTTGGCGCAGAAGGCAACACTTCCAGCGTTGGATGATCATACACGCCCCGATTTAATATAAATGTTTTACGAAGTGTATCGCGATCGCCCATAACCGACACCGTTAGTTTACCGGTATCCTTTTCATTAATGAACGATAACAGGTTATGGATATCCTGCTGATCAATAGTAAGTATCGGTTTTTTTGCCGGCTTCGAAACGCTTACATCCCCTTCAAAACCTTCTTCTTTACTGTTATTAAAAAAAGCAAAAAGCTGGTAATAATCTCTTTGAGAAATGGGATCATATTTGTGATCATGGCATTGTGCGCATTCAACCGTTAGGCCCATAATTCCCCTTCCATACGTTTTTGTTTTATCAATATTATATTCTATGCGGTATTCTTCCGGTATTATTCCCCCTTCTTCCGTGTATTTATGATTGCGAAAAAAAGCCGTCGCCAGTATCTCTTCTTTATTAGCATCGGGCAGCATATCGCCTGCTATCTGCCAGGTAATAAATTTATCGTAAGGCAGGTTTTTATTAAATGCATAAATCAGCCAATCACGCCATGGCCATTGCGTTCTGATGTTGTCATCCTGGTATCCATAGCTATCTGCATAGCGGGCAATATCCAGCCAATGCAACGCCATCTTTTCGCCGTATTGAGGAGTGTTTAATAGTTCATCAACGCTGTTTTCATAAGCCTTTGGGTTTTTATCTGCCATAAATTTATTCATCATTTCTTCTGATGGAGGCAGTCCCGTAAGATCGAGCGAAACTCTCTTCAGCAACCTTTCTTTGTCTGCTTCAGGATTGTGCTTTAACCCCATTTCTTCCTGCTTTTTTAAAATGAAATAATCAATTTCATTCTTAGGCCAGGCCTTATCTTTTATTTGCGGTAAGGAATTTTTTTTGGGTGGGATAAAAGCCCAGTGTGTTTCATACTTTGCGCCTTGTTTTATCCATTTCTCAAATAATTTAATTTGATAGGAAGTCAATGCACCCAAATGCGATTCCGGCAATGGCATCATGTAAGAAGAATCCGTTGAAGAAATTCTTTTCAATAATTCTGATTGTTCGGGCTTACCCGGAACGATTGCAAAAGCTCCTTTCATTTCAGTTAAAGGCGCATAGGCGAATTTCGCGTAATCCAAACGCAGACCCGCTTCCTGCTTACTTACATCGGGGCCGTGACATTTAAAACATTTATCGGATAAGATGGGGCGAATATGAAAATTATAACTAACAACATCGGGTAATGGAGGTTCGTTATTATCACCTCTCTGCATACAGGAAACCCAGGTGCAAACAACAGCAACAAATAAAATAATGATATAAAATAAAGTTGATCTCATCTATATACCGGTTTAAAAGAAGCCTCTAAAAGTATATTTATCTGAAGTTTTAACAAGCTGAAATTCCGTGCT
>JALZAJ010000300.1 GCA_030948465.1 Bacteroidota bacterium | reverse complement strand
TAAAATTTGATCTTTGAGATTGATCACTTTGAGTTCTGCTTGTTGCCATTATATTCATACCAAAAGCCGTAGCAACATCGGCTACTTTTTGTCCGATGTTTCCAAAACCGATAATGCCCATAGTCTTTCCTGAAAGTTCTATTAATGGATAATCCCTGAATGAAAAATCAGCAGAAGAAGACCACCTGCCGCTCTTCACAGCATCACTATGATGTTGTACATGCAGGCAAAGTTCAAGAAGTAAAGCGAACGTAAGTTGCACTACGGATTCAGTTCCATAGCCGGGAACATTCGTTACAGCAACACCTCTTTGCCTGGCAACTTCTGTGTTCACTATATTATACCCGGTGGCAAGTACGCCGATATATTTTAGAAAAGGAAGCTGTGATAAAATTTCACCAGGCAAAGGGGCTTTGTTGGTTAAAATAAATTCTGCGTCTTTTGATCGCTCGTGTGTTTTTTCAAACGGCGTGCGGTCGTATATAACGGTGTCGCCTAATTGCTGTAATTTTTCCCAGGTTAAATCCCCGGGATTTAAAGTATAACCATCTAAAACTACGATCTTCATTTTCCTGGGATTATTTTTTTTTACTATTACTGACGAATGATATTTAATACTTTAGGGCTACTGGCCGAAAAGAGTTTTTGGGTTCCGATCACATTTGCCGCTATCATTTGCCGATAACCATAATGCGAATCCTCCACGGAGTATTTTCAAGAGCCGGCATCGTTGTTAATAAAAGTAAGTAATAAAGGTTTTCATTTACTCTGCAACCCATTATCCTTTTCCTGGCCAAATCAAAACCTTATTACCTTAATAAGAACATCAGAAAAGGGAATTCAACCTTATTACCTTCAAGGATAGAGGCATGAAAAGCAGATGAACAATAAATCAGCATTACATTAACTAATATCCCATTTCAATGTTTTCTGATAGTGCTTAAGCAATTCATCATATTCTTCAGCAAAAGTCCTTTTTCTATGATGCTCAGGGTTGGTTTAGTATATACTTGCAAACTTTGTCCACATCAGATTTTGAAACTGAGAATGCAGAAGCAGACTGCTGCCATTCGAAAGTAGCCCCACTCAATTTATTTTCATTAATAAATCTTGAAGAACTATCTGCCACGATAGACGCTAAGATTTCTTCGGATATGCGTGGAGAGCGGGACGCAAGAAAATGAATGTGCTCTGGATTAGCGTAAATAGAATACAACTTCGAATGATTATTATTAATAACTCCGGTAATGTACTTTTCTATTCGCTGTCGATGATTTTCAGATATAGAGGGTAAGCGATTCTGGGTTATCAAAATAAAATGAGTGTAGAGATTAAAGTATTCAATCTTCATTATGCGCGATTGCTTAAAATAAAGTAATAAGGTTTTTTACATTTTAATGAGGCTCTGGTTACCAAGGTAATAAGGCTTTTCCCAACGAACTCTAGCAATTTTCATCAGGTGAAATTGGTTGTTTTGGATTTCATAAAAGGAACCTTGTTTTTCATCGCCTGATATTAATTTCTTATTAAATGATTTATTAAATTTTACCTCTTTTTAAATACCTCCTGCTTTTAAAACTTATTTTTTGCCTGATTTTTTTTGTTTAGGACTCTGAATTTGCAGGCTTTATAGATATAGATGATACAACTAAAGGGCTATTACCTGATTAACTTTGATTAATTTATTTCGAAGTTAAATTCTTCGAAGAATCTTTTAAATTCTTTCTCTTTCCGATATTAATGACAACAACCAGCAGGATGAAAACGATAGCTACCAGGATTAGGAGATATATAGTTCCCTTTGTAACATCTGGCGCAACAACATTTATATGAGCTTCTAATTTTTTATAAACTGGTATCATCCATTTAAATAAATATGCTTGTGCCAAAACAATTACAGAGATAAAGAACAACATAATAAAACTATGCTTCACCGTAAAACGAAATAGGTCAGATTCCCTGCCAACAAGGTTTCCGGCGGCGGCAGCCACAGCGATAGATTGCGGCGATATCATTTTACCAACAACTCCACCTGAAATATTCGCGGCTACTGTCACCACCGGATTTACCCCGATTGATGTGGCTGTTGCCGCCTGGAGTTTACCAAATAATGCATTGGATGATGTATCGGAACCGGTGATAAATACTCCAAGCCACCCAAGCAACGGAGCAAAGAACGGAAACAATACGCCGGTGCTTGCAAGCACTTCAGCGATGGTTAATGTAATGCCTGAATCATTTAATATATAGGCAAATCCTAAAACGGAAGCAATAGTAATAATGG
>JALZAJ010000298.1 GCA_030948465.1 Bacteroidota bacterium | reverse complement strand
CGGGCATCATTACGTCCGCTATTATTAATTGAACCGCTTCCTTGTCCAATATTTCCAGGGCATCTTTTGCATTCTCAGCTTTTAAAATATCATACTTATTATTTAATATCCTTTCCAGGAAATCGAGAATTTCTTCTTCGTCGTCAACCAATAAAATCAATGGAAGCATAATAAAAAATTTATTTTGTTGTCAATATTGCCGGCGCTAATTCGTCTTTTATTTTATTCGTTTGTTCGGGCTGGAGCGGCAAACTCAGCGTAAATATATTGGCCTCTTTTTTTGCAAACTTCATGTATAAATTTCCTTTGTGAAGTTCGGCAAGTGATCTTGCAAGCGTAAGTCCGATGCCGGTTCCTTTTTGCGAAGTGGTTTCTTTGAGGCGATAAAAAGGTTCAAATATTTTGTCTGACTGTTCCTTTGAAATGATGTATCCGTCGTTCTCAAAATCGACAGTAAAAATTTCGCCGGATCTTTGCAATGGATATAAGGTAACCTTTACATTTTTGGCCGCATATTTTACCGCATTGCCAATGAGATTACTGAAAATTTTTCTTAAGGCTTCTGCGTCAGCCATAGTAAATACTTCATGCGATGGAAGCATCAAATCATAATTGAGCTTTCTTTTTTTGGCCATTATTTGGAAGCTAAGCCAGGTTTCGCGCAATATTTCGTTGATGTTCACTTTTGTAAAATACAAGCTGAAGCTTTTTATTTCCGTTTGCCTGAAATCTAAAATTTGAGAAACCAGGTTCAATAACCTGTTGGTGTTTCTATCCAGGCAGGCTATATCTTCTTTTATTTCCGGCATTTCGTTCTGCATTTCCAGAAGATTTTCAACCGGGCCTTTTATGAGCGTGAGCGGAGTTTTTATTTCATGCACCACGTTAGTGAAAAACTCAATTTTGCTTTCATAAATTTCTTTTTCTTTTTTGTTCTGTTGCCTTTTATGATAATTACTCAGCAAGTAATAAAACAATAAAATGGCAAGAATTGTGTACACCAGATAGGCCCACCGGGTTGCCCAGAACGGCGGCAGTATTTGTATAACAAGTTGTTTTTCATTTTTGCTCCAGGTACCGTTAACAGAGGCTTTAATTTTAAAAATATATTCACCGGGCGACAGGTTAGTAAAGTAAACTTTCCGGTTAGTGTTCACCTTTGTCCATTCATCATCCAGGCCAACCAGCTTGTAATTATATTCCGTCATCTCCGGGGAGATATAACTCAATGCGGCAAAGTCAAGGCTCATAGAAGATTGATAGTAAGGTAACGTGATCTTGTCAGTGTAAACGAGAGATTTTTTCAATTCGGAGCTGTCATTTATATTTAAATCAGCATTGTAAATTTGTAGCCCTGTGAGGTAAATGGGAGGATTAAGCCGGCTCCTCAATAAACCATCAGGCATAAAAGAAATCATTCCTTTTACACTTCCAAAATATATTCTTCCTGTATCATCTTTGTACCCTGAATGATAGTTAAACTGGTCGTTCAATAAACCGTTCACCTGCGTGTAAACTATAAGATTCTTAAAGCCCGGACTAAAATTGACAAGGCCTTTTGAAGTGCTGACCCATAGATTTTTTTTATCGTCTTCCAATATTTTAAAAATAAAATTTCCGGGAAGCCCGTCTTTTGTACTGAACCATTTGTACTGATTTCTTTGTTTATTCAGCCTGCAAAGTCCCGCACCTTCTGTAGCAAACCAGAGATTTTGATCACTGTCTTCGTAAATGTCATTGATGGTTTGATTGCTAAGACTGTTATCGTCGTGTTTTTGATTTTCTAAATGGCCGAAGTTATTATTTGTCTGGTTGAACCAGTATGCCCCACGGTCATGCGTACCCGCCCATAGCACTTTGTTATGATCTTCAGTAAGCGCCGAGATAAATATATTTTCCGGCAACTGGTTATGTCTTTTAAATTCATTCTTTACCTCATCATAAATAAACAAGCCATTGCTCGTTCCTGCTAAAA
This sequence comes from Bacteroidota bacterium, assembly GCA_030948465.1. GTDB lineage: Bacteria > Bacteroidota > Bacteroidia > Chitinophagales > Chitinophagaceae > Ginsengibacter. Next base: position 1,219 of record JALZAJ010000298.1, on the reverse strand, counting down.
ATGTTCCCGTGCTGGTACGTATAAAGCAAAGTCCGAAATTGCTTTTAATATCATGTTCACCCGGGCCGGCGTTAAAATGTTTTATTACTTTGGCGGTGCGTACATCCATAACATCTATGCCATGTTCGAAGGTGCCAACCCACAGGTGGTTCCCATCAACCAGCAACCCGTGAATATTAGAATAAGATATGGCGGTTTTATTACCGGAGGGCTTGTATTGAGTGATGATCCCGGTTTTTTTATTCAACCGGTTCAATCCTCCGTCTTCAGTGCCTATCCACAAATTATTATCATGATCTTCTGTAATTTCTCTTACAACATTTCCTCCAATGGAGTTTGTTGAGTTATCAGGAAAATATTTTTTAAAGGCCGCATTTTGCCTGGCATAATAATTAAGGCCGCCGAAATAGGTTCCCGCCCAGATGCTTCCTTCATTATCCTTATATAACGTATAAATTGCATTGTCGCTTAATGAATAAGGATCGAGGAATTTCTTTTTTAAGTTGGTAAAACTTTTATCGGTGGGGTTGAAAATAAAGATCCCTGACTCCGTGGCAATCCAAAATTCATTTTTATCATTTTGTAAAATATCCCGAACAAATATGGTAGTCTTATCAGGATTATAAGTAAGCACATCCTCGTAACGTGAAGTGGAAATATTGAATATTTTTAAACCCTGCCCCGAAGTGCCTATAAAAATGGTATTGTTATCAATAGCGCGAATTTTTTGAATCCATTTTGATGTGGGAATTGCCGAATGCGAAAAAGCATCAAAGCTGGTGAAGGTGCCCGAACCTTCGTTAAATCTTTCCAAATAGCCGGTAGAAGTTGAAGCCCATATTTGCCCGTCTGCCGACTTGCAAATAGAGGTGGCAGTAAAATATTGCGATGGATTAAATTGCTTTAACACTCTCGTTTTCGAATTGTACCTGCATATAATGTTGGCTGATAAAAACCACATTTGGCCCAGATGGTCAATAGTAAGGTCATACACATTCGGCAACGTGTCAATAACGGGTTCGAGGCGTTCCTTTTCATTATTATAAAAATATAAACCTCTTTCGCCGCCCACCCACATACTGCCATCTTTATTGGGATAGATACAATAGATATAATCAGCAGTAAGATGTTTATTTGTATCTCCTGCGTTGATATGAAAGACCTTAAAATGAAAGCCATCAAAACGATTCAACCCATCTTTGGTTCCAAACCACATAAA
>JALZAJ010000294.1 GCA_030948465.1 Bacteroidota bacterium | reverse complement strand
ATTTGGCATTGGTCATCGGTATTACGCCAAATTCCTCGTCGATAATCCTGTAAGTATTAAGCTTTAAATAATTTTTACAATAATCCTCTAAAGCACTGTTGTATTCCTGTTGAGAAAGAAGTTCTTCGGTAAACAATGTGTATTCAATAAGCGCTTTATTTGACGATAACGGCAAAACGTACACGAAGGTTGTGCCATGCGACTGGCTCACTCTGAAATCCATTAAGACAGCTTCATTAGCGCTAAAAAATTCTTGCCCGCTTTCAACTATCCAACCTTTAAAATGTTGTAATAAATAAAATTTATCCCTTTCTTTTTTAGCGGGCTGATATATTGAGTTAAAAATGATAGCCTTCTTATCTACAGCTATTAATTCATCATTAAATTTTACGTTAAGGAACTCTTCGTTTGTGAAGGAAATGGCTCCATAAACAATATCAATATTTTTTTGAGATGCAATAATAGAAAGACAATATTGATAGAAATCTATTCCACGGATCATCTTGTAGGAATAGGGCACGATATCTAAATGTACCGGATCGTTATCCTCTTTAAAAAGAAGATTATCCCATTTTCGATAAACAATTTTTTCAAAAAAGCCATCTTCTTTCTCCCAAAAGCACCAGGTGCGATCATTCCTGGATTTGGGTTCCTTATCAATTAAAAGAATTTTTTTATCCTGAAATTTTTCTGCCTGAATCATTCGCATAACAATACTAAGAGCAGAACATCCTGCTCCTAAAAAAATATAGTCGTATTGTGTCGCCTCCATTATATGGCAATTCTTTTTTACCGAAAGCAGATGAAGGTAAATTTACTAAGAACAACTACACAAGGGGTATGTGAGCGGAAAGTAATAATTCGTTGAGTGATAGATGTGCGTTAATTGTTAGAAGCCAAAAAGGATGAAGATTTTACTTTATTATTCACAGCTCTTTTTTTATCATTTCTCACCTTATCCCAATATTTCCTGGCAACCATCAACATGCCAAAACTTTCACCGTGTTCTTTTTCCAGGTGCTTATGATGCATTTTATGTGCCCACCTGATGCTTCTTACATACACGTTATCGCTTCTTGTAAAAAGTTTTATTCTTTGATGGATAATTACATCATGCACTATAAAATAAGCTAGTCCATACATGGCGATACCCGTGCCGATAGCCGCAAGCCAGAATTTGCCGGTAAACGTTCCAAACAAAATACAGAGGATGCTGGGAATAGAAAATATAAGAAAGAACGCATCATTTTTTTCAAAAAAACCGGGACCTTTTTTGTGGTGATCTTCGTGGAGATACCATAAAAAGCCGTGCATCACATATTTATGGGTAAGCCAGGTGATGCCTTCCATTGTAAAAAATGTTGCCAGCATTATTCCAATAAAAAGTATGATATGCATAACTATGCAAAAATAAGTTTTTTTAAAATTTGTACCTGCTATCGTTTAGAATGAATATAAGCTGCCAAATTTTTTTGCGTGATATTCTTTGATCCCCGGTAATGCAATCTTGAACCATTCGGTATATTTTTGCGGATGGGTAAGAAGCGACGATTCAATTTCTTCAATCGTCTTATAGCAATAATCACCTACTTCGTCAGTATCCGCATTTATATCGCCATCATAAAGGCCTGCTAATACATGATCATATTCATGCTCGGTTAATCCATTATTAAATGTTGCCTTGTAAATAAAATTGAAGGTTGGATGAAGATCTGTTGAAAATCCCATCTCCTGCGACAATCTTCTTTTCGCGGCAGGCAACACCTGCTCACCCGGAAGAGGATGACTGCAGCAGGTATTAGTCCATAAGCCGCCGTTATGATATTTGCCGGCAGCCCGCTGTTGTATCAGCATTTCGCCTTTACCGTTAAAAATGAAAACGCTAAAGGCACGATGCAGCAATCCCTTCCAATGGGCTTCCATCTTTTCCATGGTTCCTACCGGTTCATCCAGTTCATTCACCAATATCACTTCAATCAAAATATAAACGATTAAATATTATTAAATCAGATTAAGCTGTTTTTTTACGCCGGCTCTTACCACAATAATTGCTTTTGAATAATTAGGAATTCTTATTCGCTGTTCAAGTATTCTTGCAGGTTGTATGCGCTTTATTTTTTTAAATAAGCACAGGTAATATTTATACGCAACGTAAACGCCAAACCTTGCTTTAAGCGGCAGCTCAATAATTCCTTTATATGCTTCTGCAAAATCATTCATTATTTCCTCCTCTATTTTTTTCTTGGTTTCCTGCGTGAAATTTTTAAAATCCACCTGCGGAAAATAGGTTCTTTCAAGGAGCTGGAAATCGGATTTAACATCCCGTAAAAAATTAACTTTTTGAAAAGCTGCGCCAAGAGATTGTGCAAAAGGTTTTAATTTTTCGTATTTGTCATGATCATTTTCACAAAAAATAGCGAGACACATCAACCCCACCACTTCCGCGCTGCCATATATATACTCTTTATAATTTTCGCATTCGTAGGTTGTTTTAGAAAGATCGTACTCCATACTTTTAAAAAAAGCATCAATCAATTGAAGGTTGATATCATATTTATTTACGGTAAGCTGAAAGCTTTGCAATATCGGGTTCAGGCTAATTTTTCTTTTAATAGCGCTGTAAGTTTCGATCTTAAATTCCTCAAGCAGTTCTGCTTTATTATGTTCATGGAAAGTATCCACTATTTCATCAGCAAAGCGTACAAATCCATATATATTGTAAATGGGTGAGCGCAGATCTTTATGCAATAATTTTATAGCGCTGCTGAATGAAGTGCTGTATTTCTGCGTTGTAATTTTACTACATTGCATACTTACATCGTGAAATAGCTGCATCATAAGCATTGAATTAATTCTAAATAATTTCCTTATAAAAATACGGTTTAAGAACCAAAATATTTCACTACTTCTTCTGAAACAATTTCCCCGCTAATAAGCGATGGAGGTACACCGGGACCAGGTACGGTAAGTTGCCCGGCGTAAAAAAGATTGTGCACTTTTTTGCTTCTGCATGAAGGTTTGAGCACTGCCGTTTGAAGTAACGTATTTGCAAGTCCATACGCATTACCTTTAAATGCATTATAATCATTTACGAAATCGGAAGGCCCAAAAGATCTTTTATAAATTATATGATTCTTTATTTTTTCGCCGATTCTATTTTCAAATCTTTTTAGTATTTGTTCAAAATATTTTTCTCTTAATTCTTCATCATCGCCGGTTAATCCTGCCGCAACAGGAATTAGAAAGAATAAATTTTCACACCCGGCAGGGGCGACATTCTCGTCCGTAACGGAAGTAGCGCTTACATAGAACAGCGGCCGGGAAGGCCAATTTTTTGTAACGTAGATCTGTTCACCGTGCGCATCAAAATCAACATCAAAAAACAATGAATGATGCGAAATATTTTTTAGCTTTTTACTTAGCCCCACATAATAAAGTAAACAACCAGGAGCCAGTACTCTTTTATCCCAATAGGCTTCGGTATAACTTCTTAGGTTTTCAGGAAGCAATTTTGTTTCAACAAAATGATAATCCGCGGTCGCAATTATCACATCAGCATGATAATTTTTCAATCGTAACTGATCGCTTTTCTGCGATTCTGTTTCTACACCGGTGGCGTTGCTTTTCGAAACATTTATGGAAGTAACCTTCTCATCAAATATAAATTGCACACCCAATTCTTTTGCAAGTGCATGCATACCCTGAACAATACTGTACATACCCTTTTCAGGATACCACGTTCCCCCTTTTATATCTGCATAATTCATTAAACTATAGAGTGCGGGCGTATCTTTTGGCAATGCGCCCAGAAACAAAACCGGAAATTCAAGCAATTGTTTAAGCTTTGGATTCTTAAAATGCCGGTGAATATGTTTTTGTATCGAAGAAAATACATCCAGCTTTATAATTCCTTTTATCAAATCCCAATCTAAAAATTCCATCCATGACCTTCCGGGCTTTAGAACCAGTTTATGCATTCCTACCTCGTATTTATAAGCAGCCTGCTTAAGGTATTCGTCTAGTTTTTTGGCGCTGCCCTTCTCCGTTTTTTCAAATAAAATTTTTAATTCTTCATAATCAGCAGGAATTTTAATCGCCTCATCTTCCCAATAAACGGTATAAGAAGGATCAAGCCTTTTCAAAGTATAATAATCAGCTCTTTTTTTTCCAAAGCTCTCAAAATATCGCTCAAAGACATCGGGCATCCAATACCAGCTTGGTCCCATATCAAACACAAAGCCGCCTGCTTCTAATTTTCTCGCACGTCCCCCTGGGATATCGTGCCTTTCAATTACCGTAACTTCCCATCCTTGTTTGGCTAAAAAGGACGCAGACGACAGCCCTGAAAAACCACTTCCTATTACAATTGCTTTTTTCAAATTATGAAATTAAAGTTGGCAGAAAAGATATTCTGCCAAAAGGTAAACCGGCATAAATTAATAATCAAAACCTGCTGATCTTCTCTTTAAGCAGCTTGCGTGCAAAATGAATTCTGCTTTTTATTGTTCCTAACGGCTCGTTCAACATATCGGCAATCTCATGGTATTTAAAGCCTTCAAAATATAGCAAAAAAGGGTTTCGAAAAATTGAAGGTAGCTGGTGCACTTCATGCTGAATTTCTTTTAAATTTAAACGGCTTTGCGCAAGATTAGAAATACTTACCTGGTTAAAATCTAATAAATAATCGTTTGGCGTGGCATCTAAAATTACCTGCTGCTTTATTTTTTTGCGATAATTATTTATAAAAATATTACGCATAATTGTATATAGCCACGCTTTAATATTTGTTCCAAAATTATATTTTTCACGATTGGCTATAGCCCGGTACATGGTCTCCTGTATTAAATCTTTAGCGCTTTCATTATTTCTCGTAAGCGTTATAGCAAATGGTTTTAAAAAATCTGAGTTAATTAAAAGAAGCTGATCAAATTCTACGGTTGACATAAGTTTTTGTTTAACATTTAATAGCTCAAAGCTAAACAAAAAATTAATTTAAAGTTTAATTTATGTTTAATTTTTTTGCACAATTAGTTAAACAGACTAAAATTGAGAAAATTATTCAAGACTGTCGATAAAATCCCTGACTTCGGATAAAGATCTTTTGAAAATAATCTTTGGTGGAATTTTCTTCGTATATGAATTAGTAGGTCTCCCTGAAATGATGGTGAGATATTTGTTGAAATTTTTACTAAGAGTTAAAAGAAATTTTTCAAAATTAAATCCTTGAGATGCAGACGTAACATGAGTGTACAGGTGAGAAATGTCTTTATGTTCTGTTATCGCTTCAAGTTCCCTAAAAGGTGTGTGGGCGCCAAGATAAATCGTACGAATGCCTTTCTTTTTCAATAAATAACAAACCAACAATAAAGCAAGTTCATGATATTCGCCCTCGGGCAAAAAAAGACACACTTGCCGGGTTGATTTAGGCCTCACCGTTATTTTGTCAATGCCTGCAATTATTTTTTGTCTTATCACATTACTTACAAGATGTTCCTGTGCAGGATGAATGTGATTAGTAACCCATAGAATGCCAACTTTTTCCAGGAACGGAAAAATTATTTTAAGAACCGTGCTTTCAAAGCCGGAAGCCGCAATATTTTTATCAATAATATTTTCAAAAACAGCCACATCAAAATCGATCATACTTTCCAACAGTTGATTGACCATTAAAAGGTCTTTTGCTGCAGAGGTAGATAATGTAAGTACGTTTTCAGCAATAGTTTCCGGAGACATTTTATCGATATGCGAAATTTTATATCCGCATTTATTCAGGAGTGCCACATTAAGGATAGTCTTAAGATCATCATTGGTGTAGTACCTGATATTTGTATCGGAACGTTTAGGTTTTATTAATGAATAGCGCTGCTCCCAAATTCGTATTGTATGTGCCTTAATGCCGGAAAGATTTTCAATATCTTTTATTGTAAAGAACATAATGAGGGAGGTTTACTCTATTACAAAAAAACCCGTTCATAGGTTTAAATTTCTCTCAACAAATTTATTCATGGAACTTTTTTAAACGAAAGTTTCCGGGTTTAATACAACGCTTCCATGATTGCTTTTAAGTAGGCATCAATAACAATTTGTTTTCCATATTCTTTAATTATTTTTTGCCTTCCTTTTTTCCCCATGTCGCTTCTCTGTTTTTCCGTAAGCATGAGCATTTTTTCCATTTTTTCAGCCAAATCTTTTTCATCTTTTACAGCGCATAATAAACCGGTTATTTCATCCTCCACAATTTCTTTGCAGCCGGTAGTATTTGTTGTGACTATGGGTTTTTCCATGCTGGCCGCTTCCAGCAAAATATTTGAAGTTCCTTCCCGGTAGGAGGGCAGAACAATACAATCTGCTTCGGCGATAAATTTTCGCACGTCTTTTTTTTCACCCAAATAATCGATTACGCCTTCCTCTATCCAGCTTTGCAACTGAGATTGTGTAATCGTATTTGTCTTAAGGTTTTGTGTCCAGAAAGGTCCAATGACATTAAAAACTGAATTAGGAAATTTTTTTCTTATAGCCCGTGCCGCACTGATAAATTCAAATATGCCCTTATCTTTTATAAGCCTGCCTATAAATAAAAAAATAAATGTTTCGTGATCGTTATGCGTGGAATTTAATGGCCTGAATTTATTGAAATCAACCCCGGAGCCAGGTATTCTTTCTACGACAGCCGGGTTTACAAATTTTCGTTCGAGAAAAAGATTCATATCATCGAAATTCTGAAAGAAAACTTTTTTTGTTTTACTTAAAGCATTTCTATACAACGTGCGTGCAGTGCGATAAACCAGGCTTTTGCTAATGAATAAGGGTCCTACTCCGGTGATATTTGTAATGGTTGGAATATGTAATTTCCGTGTGATTAAATTTCCCCAAATGGCGGGTCGAATGCTGAAGGTAAGGCAAATATCCGGTTTGATTTTTTTTAATGCACGCCAAAGATTATAGATATATTTTCCCACCTTAAAGGGATTCATATTCCCGGAACCTACATCAATTACTTGCAGGCCCATCTTCTCTACCTGTGGTAAAAATTTATTCGCATGCGTTAGTACGTACACTTCACAACCTTCTCTTATCAGCCTTAGCATAAGCCCTTCTCTCATGGTATAGGTTGAAAAAAGACTGTTCTCGATTACCACTATTCTCTTTCCTTGCAGTTCATGATTCATTTCTTAAAAATTTTTTTATTCCACACCTCCATAGAAAATAGGGTCCAAAGAATTTTTGCCCGTTTCTCACCCGGAATCCTCACCTTTTTTTGAAGTAAATCCTGTACGAACTTTTCATCAACAAAATTTTTATAAAAGCCGGCTGAAGAAGACAGGTAATCAAAAACCGGCTCTTTCAATTGATTATCCATCCAATTTTTTAGCGGTATCTCAAAACCCCTTTTAGGCTGGTGGATCAAGGCAGAAGGTAAGTAATTTACGGCAAGCTCTCTTAATAAAAACTTTGTTGTCTTTCCTTTTATTTTATACCGGTCATCAATACCGGGAATATATTCCAACAACTCTTTTGATAAAAAGGC
>JALZAJ010000293.1 GCA_030948465.1 Bacteroidota bacterium | reverse complement strand
TTGAAAACAAACCCATCGTGCTTACTATGGGTAATTTTGGAGGCGGCGGCTATGAAACCGCAGGTGGCTGGCAAGCCGGTAACCCATCCTCAATTCCGGCAATTCAATATTATTTAAAAGACAGGCTGAGCTCCAGCGATGTTACCATCAATATTTATGATGCCAATAATAAATTAATGCAAACATTGCCCGGAACTAAAAGAAAAGGGATCAATAAAATTTTTTGGAACTTACGAATGACTCCTCCTAAAACTGCCACCGGCGGAACAAAAATGGACTACGGAGGCTTTATCGCTCCTATGGTTTTGCCCGGGACTTATACAATGAAGCTCAAAGTGGGCGATAAAGAATATTCTTCGCCAATGGTTTTGGAACATAATGCTTCCAACAAAAACTTTACTCTTGCAGATAGAAAGCTGCAATTTAAAACGGCTATGGAATTGTATAATCTTCATGAAGAGCTTGCTTCTTTGGTGGACGATATAAATGGAAAACAGAAGGCCCTTAAGAGCCAGGTGGAAACGGTAACGGACAGCAAAACAAAAGTTTTTTTAAATGAATATAATTCGAAGCTTGAGGTTTTAAGAGCAGACCTTTTGTCAACAAAACAGGTTTCTATTTTTGCAGAGGAAGAAAGATTACGGGAAAAAATTACCAATGTTTATGCAGCAATTTGTACACAGGAAGCAGCTCCTTCTAATTCACAAATTGCCAACGCGGAGTTCCTGGAAAAGCAGGTAAAGGATGCCGGGCAAAAAGAAAAAGCTATCAATGAAAAGTATGCAGCGAAAGCAAAGACAATTGCAGAGAAAAATGATCTCCAGATCAACCCCAAATCAAAAGTGACGAATGCCGGCATTACCAAATGATAAAAGGTTAACAGTTTACCTGCTTTTATTATAGCCGGTAATTCAGTTGATTTTATTTGATTGAGCAGTATATTATATGTCTTATTAGCGAAAAGGCAAAATAATAGACTGCTTTTTTCGTTGCATAAGATCGAAATTTTATAAAATGAACCTCGAACAAATTTCCAAATTTTCACAGTTTAACGGAGGATGGTGTGCAAATATGGGCTGAGCCTTCTGGAAGTTCATCAACTTTTTTTTACTGATAATTTTTTAGTTTTATAAACGAAACAATATTCAACATGAAACAAGTACTGCTCTCAATTATATCTTTTTGTTTTTTTGTAAACACGTTTTCTCAAAATGCTCCTGTATTGAACCTTCCGAGGGATGCAAAAGTAGAAGGAAGTGTTTTAGATATGAGGACCAAAGAACCCAAAAACAATGAGCTCGTTGTTTTCAGAAGCCAGAAAAATAATAATGAATACCAGGCCATAAGTGATGCGGGTGGAAAATTTTCAACCCGTCTGCCAACCGGAGATAAGTACGATATTTTTATAATGGGGTTTAAAGATTCCAGCAGTTATAACGTATTAAATATTCCGGAGTTGGGGCCTAATTCATTTTACAAAAATCCTTTTACCGTTAATTTAGAATTTGATCCTCCGAAGACATTTGTGCTGGATGATGTTGAATTTGATTTTGGCAAATCCACCTTACGTCCTCAATCATACAGCACACTTGACGACCTGGTTGATTATTTAAACCGCAAGCCCCCTGAGCGCATTGAAATTGGCGGCCATACTGATAATGTAGGCAGCGATGCAAAAAATCTTATTCTTTCCCTGGACAGAGCAAAATCCATCGTTGCCTATCTTATTTCAAAGGGAATCAGCAATGATAGGCTTGTTGCAAAAGGATACGGCGCGGAGGAACCAATAGAGGAAAACACAACAGAAGCAGGCCGCCAAAAAAATCGCAGGACCGAGGTTAAAATTCTTGATCAGCCTGTACAATAAAACTGTTTATAAATTAGCTTTTTCAAATACGGACGATTGCATTGATTGACTATAGTTTTGAATATTTATTCATTAAAAATAAATTGATCGTATTTACTTTTTAGTTCTTTTTCATCAACCGTTTGAACCTGTGTGCCGAAATTTTTTTAATTCCTTTATAAAGGCGCGACTTCTTCGTATAACTAATATCATCCCCTAATAAAATTCCCCAGGGTTTTAGTTCATCCACCTCATCACATAAAATTTTAAGAAAGGCAATAGCAGGGATTGAAAGAAACAGCCCGGAAATTCCCGTTAAGGCTCCGCCGATTACCACACCCAAAATAGATATAAGTGCGTTTATCCGTACCCGTGATGCAACAATCCTTGGCATCAAAAAATTTACATCAACAATATGAATGCTGTAGAAAATAATTATTATCCATAAAAGATCGCTTGTATTGCTGGTTGTAGATAGCGTGGTAAGAACCGTTAACAAGGTGGCTGTAAACATTCCTATGTACGGTATAAGATTAAGCACCGCCGCCAGAATGCCGAAGAAAATCGCGTACGGGATTCCTAAAATCAATAGACCGATAGAATTTGCTGCCGCTACAATGCCCATTTCAATTAAAAGCCCGAGCATATAACTGCGAACCATGATTTGTGATTCTGCTAAAACATTTTTTACGCTTTTACTATGTTCCGGCTTAAAAACCGCTAATAAAAATCTTTTAAGAAGATCCCGGTAATACAGCAGTAAAAACGTATAAATAGGCATCAGTATAAGCAGCATCACCGCTTCAGTTATAGAAAGAAAAGTATGGCTTATATAACCGGTGCCTGATTCTTTTAGTTTTTCTGCCTGTTCATTTAAATAACTATTCTGTTCATGAAATGAAATATTGAATTTCTCTTTTATCCAGTTTTGCAAAGCGATAAAATGGTCCTGCACATGCTCCTTTATGGAAGGGATGTCCCGTATGAAACTCGTGATCTGGCTACTTAGAAAATAAATGACACCCGCAATAACACTTAGTGCGAATATAATTGCAATCGCTATGGAAAGTACTTTTGAAAAATTTTTCCTTTCGAGCAGTTGTACAATTGGTAGAAGAACGACAGAGAGCAGTATGGCAAAGGCAAAAGGGATTAAGATATTTTGCGCAGCGTAAACAAAAAAACATATAAAGAAAATAACCAGGAATTTAAAACCCAGTTTTACATAAAATGGAGATTGATTACTTACCATCATAATACGCAAGAAAAACCCTCATGCAATTTAATGAATGAGGGTTTACGTTTTTAAAGTTGAAAAAAGGTAATTACAATTTTTCAATCCAGTTTATTATTTCATCTTTTGTTTTTCCAAGCTTTTGCTGCATTCTTCCTACAAATTCATCATCTTTTCCTTCTTCATATTTAAGATCGTCTTCTGTAAGATCAGCATAAGCCTTTTTCATCTTTCCTTTTGTTTCATTCCAGTTACCTTTTAATTTTAATTTCCAGCTTTCCATAAAAAAATTTATAGGTTAAAAAATAAGGAATTTAGGCCCGGTTAATCACTTTTAAAAGTATGGCTATAATAGCAATAACTAATAGAATATGAATAATGCCGCCTGTGTAGTAACCGCCTAAGAAGGTTATTGCCCAGATAATTACAAGAATTACCGCGATTACATATAATAAATTTCCCATGTTGATAAAAATTTAAGGTTAAAAATAAAATTGATACGTAATCCTAATATAGAAAAGTCTGCCAAATATTTTTTTTATTAAAAATAGCGTGGTTACTGCGCTCAGCCCTCCTAAGTGTTTTTTTGTGAAAGCTTTTTATTCTTCGCTGGGGAAATTGCTCTACGAAATGTGGCTAAGCTATATTGGCCAGGGCTAAATTATTAAGCATACGTTTTATTGTTTCGGTATTGAAAGGCTTGCTTATAAAATAATCAGCTCCGTTATCAAATGCCTTTTCAATCTCTGGTGGAGAATCATGCGCAGTGATCATTATTATTTTAGTTGAAGGATATAAAGTCTTTACGGTGCCGATGAAGTCTATACCCGATCCATCGGGCAAATGGTTGTCGATAAATAAAACTTCGGGTTTAATTTCGTTTAAGAATTGCTTCGCTTCAGTGATCGAATTTACACAGGACGCCCGTAGATTTTCCCTTTGAAGTATTTTAGATAGCAGGAAGCAAAGGTCTTTTTCATCCTCAACTATCATGGCATTTGCGCATTCATTTTTTTTCGTATCTGTCACAACTCAAATTTTAACTCCAGCCCCTGGACATACGTTCAGAGGTATTAATTAATAGGCAATTAACCGGCCAGTTAATAAGCCATTTTGCAGGACTTGCTTTTTTATTTTGATACTTGTTTTTCAAATAGAAGTTAACCGGTTTCTTTTATTAGGTAATCTGGTTTGTTTAACTTTATATTCTATCTAACAGGATCAAAATGAAGAAAAGAATTGTGAGTGTTTTCTCCTATCTCAGGAAGGTCTTTAAAGAATTTTCAGCCGATAACATTTTAAAATATAGTGCATCACTTGCCTATTATACGGTTTTCTCTATTGCGCCCCTGCTTGTAATTGTTACTACTTTATCTGGAATTTTTTTTGGAAAAAAAGCGGTACAAGGTGAAGTGTATGCTCAATTGAATGGGCTGGTGGGTAACGATGCGGCGTTACAAATACAGGATATTATTAAAAATATCCATCTGACAGGAGATAATTTCTTTGCAAGTATTGTAAGCATTGTTATACTCCTCATTGGCGCCACTACTATTTTTGGAGAAGTACAGGATTCTTTGAATAAAATATGGGGCCTGCGGGTAAAAACTAAAAAGACCTGGTGGAAACTTATTTTGACCCGGCTTCTTTCCTTTTCTTTAATTGTATGCATCGGTTTTGTAATGATTGTTTCCCTGGTTTTGAATGCGCTCGTGTCTGCTTTTGGAAAATTTTTAAGCAGGTACATTCATAATTTTAGCGTCTATTTTATAGAAACTTCGGAATCGATCTTATCTTTTTTGGTAACCACCTTTTTATTTTCCATTATGTTTAAAGTATTGCCCGATGCTAAAATTAAATGGAAGGATGTTTTTTTTGGCGGCTTTATTACGGCGCTATTTTTTACACTCGGCAAGTTGGCAATCGGGTTTTACCTGGGTCAAAGTAACCTGGCGACTTTATATGGCGCGGCTGGTTCCATTATTATTATTATGGTGTGGGTCTATTACAGTGCTATAATCCTGTACCTCGGAGCCGAGTTTACTAAGGTTCATGCTAAATTATATGGAGGTAAAATTCAGCCGAATGAATATGCTGAATGGATTAAAATTGAAGAAAAGCATGTTTTAAATGCGGAATTTAAAAATAAAGAATTAAATTAACTTTGCATACTTTAACAGCTTAAACCGAATATGAAGAAAAAAATATTGATCATTGATGATGACCTGGATATGTGTTCCTTACTTAGTCGTTTTCTTAATAAAAAAGGGTATGAAACGGAAATGGCCCATAGCGCAGCAAAGGGGTTGGCCAGGTTCAATGAACAAAATTTTGATATAGTTCTTTGCGACTTCAGGCTGGGAGATAAAGATGGAAAAGATGTATTATTAAAAATTAAAGAATCCAAACCGCAGACCATAGTTATTATTATTA
>JALZAJ010000285.1 GCA_030948465.1 Bacteroidota bacterium | reverse complement strand
TACGGTTATTAGCATTACAATTTATTGCATATTCTTTTTCATCAAAAGAAGGAAGTGTGTTTTCATCTTTTCTCGCAAAAGCCAATGCGCGATAAGCAAATACTCTTTCTGCATCAATTATATGCTGAAGCACTTCTTTAATAGTCCATTTGTCTTCAGCGTATTTTTTTTGAGATTGTTCTTCATTTATTGCGCTAAACAATTTTTCAATTTCAACTCTTTGATTTTCAAAAGAAGAGTTCAAATCATTTTCACCGGCTTCATCAAAATAGTTTTGAAAATTGGATGGAACTTTACCAAGTTTTGATTTAAGAATAATCTTTTTATACGTTCCGTTACTCATGATTCGATTTTTTATTCCGTTAAAAATATATATGGAATTTGGTTTGCGAATCTACTATTTTTTACTCCTGGTAATTTTAATATATCTGAAAATTTTTTTACAAAAAAACCTGCCAGCTCCTTAAAACTGCCAGGCTTCATCAACTGATTTATAAAAGTGATACATTTCCGGTAATCAAAAATTAGATCACCCTTTCCTCTCGTTTCTTACTTTAGATTTTGGCAAAATATCCATTTTCTTATCTCTTTCGCCTTTTAAAGTGGAAGCAAGTTTTACCGCTTCATAGGCATTTACTTCGCCGCCCGATTTTGAAATATCAGAGAGATTAACCATGTCATCCGTGCCTGGTAATTTCACTTCTTCTTTCAAAGGTATTGCAGATTTTTCAATTACATACTTCAATTGTTCCGCACTTAGATCCGGAAAATATTCGAGCACTAATGCCGCAACTCCGGCTACTACGGGACAAGCCATGCTGGTACCGGAAAGATTGCCGTACTTATCGCCGCCAGGTAACGTTGAATATATATTTACACCGGGTGCGAAAACATCCACTTCATTTTTTCCATAGTTACTGAAGTTGGCTGTGAAACCGCCATTGGTAGGATCCCCGCTTGCGCCGACTGTAATGAAGTTTTTAGCCCTTCCGGTCTCATCAGTAAAAACAGGGTTAGGAAAATTTGCAGCACTATCGATATCCTTGTGATCGTTTCCTGCAGCATGTACCAATAAAACATTTTTAGATAGAGCATATTTTACCGCGTCATCTACCCAACTTTTTTCGGGCGAAAAATCTTTGCCAAAACTCATGCTTATTATTTGAGCGCCATTGTCAACTGCATATCGAATGGCATTGGCAATATCTTTATCGTGCTCATCGCCATCAGGAACGGCACGTACCATCATTATTTTTACATTATTTGCGATGCCATCCATTCCCTTTCCATTATCCCGGGCAGCGGCGATAATACCCGAACAATGTGTTCCATGAGTGGGAGTTCCCGCCATTACATCATTGTTTCCATAGTACCTGTCGTTAATATCATTCTCATTGTCTTTAACGATCTCACCTCTATAATTTTCCGGAGGAGTGGTGGCTGATTCTCCCTTGCGGATCTGACCTTTAAGATCGTCCAATACATCCTGGTTAGTGATATCATAATTATCATTGATTTTTGCAATATTCAGGTAAATGCTTGCAGCAGTTTTCGACTCCATCTCTTTAGCATTGTACGACTTGAGATCATTGCCGCTAAATTCAGTTTTCCCGAGATCTTTCGCAATAATTGAATCTCCCTTTTCCAGCACCGGCAATATTCGTTTCATAAATAAAAGTTCCTTAGGATCGATGTTGCCTGCAATTTTTTCCTTCGCTCTTAAATATTCAATTGCTTCGGCCTTTTTATCACCGGTTAAATTTGCCGTATCCGGAATTTCATCACCATATTTTTCTTTTAATTTCCAATAAACTCTAGCGCCTTCATAAGAATCCTGTTTCACATTACGGCCATCCTTTCCTCCAATAAAATTCCATCCATATACATCATCCACATAACCGTTGTGGTCGTCATCAATTCCATTTCCTGGTATCTCCCCGGGATTATGCCATAAAACCGGCCTCAGGTCTTCCTGTGTTGTATCAACGCCACTGTCAATAACGGCAACAACAACGGTTTTACTTTTTTTACTTTTCAAAAACTGGTATGCTTTATCCAGGCTGATACCATAATAACCTGTCTCACTTTTATCAAGCTCATGCCAGTTGTGAGGCGTTTCTTTTTTTTGAGAGGTTCCTTGCGAAAAGGAGGCAAAAGGCAAGTAGGTTATGAAGGCAGCCGCCAGTAAAAAATGCTTAATTTTTGTTATCATATATCTTGTTTGAATTTTATTATCCACAAATATTTCGATTTTTTTATGCTGATAAGCACCGCCCATCAAAGATTATGGAATCTTTATGTTAATCAACCAAATAAATCCACACCTGAGTATTTAATATCCGAGATTTCTTCAATTATACAGTAAACTTAATTCCTTGTGCTAATGGAAGTTTATCTGTATAATTTATTGTATTTGTCTGTCGTCTCATATAGGCTTTCCATGCATCGCTGCCACTTTCCCTGCCGCCACCTGTTTCTTTTTCGCCCCCAAAAGCTCCACCAATCTCTGCACCGGAAGTTCCTATGTTTACGTTGGCTATGCCGCAATCGCTGCCTGCCTGCGATAGAAATAATTCAGCCTCACGCATATTAAGTGTAAAGATGGAACTCGATAAACCTTGCGGTACATCATTTTGTATGGCAATTGCTTCTTCAAGTTTGTTGTACTTCATAAGATATAGTATAGGAGCAAATGTTTCGTACTGTACAATCTCCATTTCATTGCTCACTTCTGCTATACACGGTTTTACATAACATCCGCTCTCAAATCCTTTGCCTGTAAGAGTTCCGCCGGGCACTATAAATTTACCGCCTTGCTTTTTACATTGTTCAATTGAATTGAGATACATATTTACTGCATCCTTATCAATTAGTGGTCCCACATGATTTTCTTCTCTTAAAGGATCTCCAATTTTCAATTGCTTATATGCATTAACTAATTTCTTTTTAAAAATATCATACACATCTTCATGAATAATGATCCTTCGTGTGGAAGTGCATCTTTGCCCGGCGGTGCCTGCGGCGCCAAATATGCTGCCGATAAGAGCCATATCAAGATCTGCTTCTTTGGAAATAATTATAGCATTGTTACCTCCCAGCTCCAATAAACTTTTTCCAAGACGTGCTCCGATAGTAGCGCTTACCGCTTTTCCCATCCTGGTAGAACCTGTAGCAGATAGCAACGCCACATTATGATCTTCACAAAGCCATGCACCGGTTTCTCTTCCGCCGGTAATTAAGCAACAAACTCCTTCGGGAACTTTATTTTCCTTAAAGACTTTCGCAATTATTTGCTGGCATGCAACACCGCAAAGTGGAGTTTTTTCTGATGGCTTCCATATACAAACATCTCCGCAAACCATCGCAAGCATACTATTCCAGCTCCATACGGCTACAGGAAAATTAAAGGCCGAGATAATTCCAACAATACCGAGAGGGTGGTATTGCTCATACATTCTATGGCCAGGCCTTTCACTGTGCATAGTAAGTCCGTACAATTGGCGGGAAAGACCGACAGCAAAGTCACAGATGTCAATCATTTCCTGAACTTCGCCTAACCCTTCCTGTAAGCTCTTACCCATTTCATAACTCACGAGCTTTCCAAGATTAGGTTTATTTTGCCGGAGCTCATTTCCTATTTGCCGCACAACTTCGCCACGCTTAGGTGCGGGCCATAACCTCCACTCGCTAAACGCCTTTTTTGCGGTATCAATTACTGCGTCAAAACTTTTTTTATCACAGGCTGTAACTGATGCAATTTGCAAACCATCGACAGGGGAGAAGGAGATAATTTTTTCTCCGGAAGCTGATATCCATTTAGTTCCGGTTGAAACTCCTTTGTTATTTTCCAATATTTTTAATTCGGTAAGAAAGCGTTGCATTAGTTAAGGTTTTTGATATTTGGATAATGAGGTTTTAAAGTTCACTAATTCGGTATATAAATTTAAGTTTTTCAAATAATTACTAATCAATCTTCAGGTCTTGATTCGAACATCAAACATCGGTGCTTCTATATATAATCTTCAGTACTGTTCATTTTCATTTGGAAAATCTTTAGATTTTATATCAGCTATATATTTTTGAACTGCCCCGGTTACCTCTTCGTGGAGGTTGAGGTATTGACGCAAAAATCTTGGTTTAAACTCAGTGTTGATGCCAAGCATATCGTGCATCACCAAGACCTGGCCGTCGCAATAGTTTCCGGCGCCAATGCCGATAGTTGGAATCGACAAATTTTCGGAAACTTCTTTTGCAAGTGTTGCCGGAATTTTTTCTAATACAATTCCAAAGCAGCCGGACTCCTGCAAAAGCATGGCATCTCGTTTTAGTTTTTCCGCTTCTACTTCTTCCTTCGCTCTAACGCTATAAGTTCCAAATTTATAAATAGACTGAGGTGTCAGCCCGAGATGACCCATAACGGGAACGCCTGAACTTAATATGCGCTTTACAGATTCCACCACTTCTTCGCCGCCCTCAAGTTTAATGGCATGTGCGCCGGTTTCCTTCATAATCCTGATTGTGGAATTAAGCGCCTCTTTACTATTTCCCTGGTAACTCCCGAACGGCAGATCAACTATGATAAGAGAACGGTTGCTGCCGCGAACCACTGCCGCAGCGTGATATATCATTTGATCAAGGGTGATCGGTAATGTAGTTTCATGGCCAGCCATCACGTTGCTTGCGCTATCGCCCACAAGGATAATATCAATTCCCGCCGCGTCAAATATTTTTGCAAATGAAAAATCATACGCCGTGATCATTGAAATCTTTTCGCCTGCCTGTTTCATTTTCAGCAAGGTGTTTGTAGTAATTTTTTTTACTTCTTTAGTCACTGACATGGCGTAAGTTTTTGTGAAAAAGCGACAAGTGGAGATGGCTCTGCGTTAGAATAAAACAAATCCTTTGGAGCAATCGCTGGGCAGCAAATATAAATATATTTATCAAAATGCGCAGATGTAAAGATGCAGGAAAACAGGCATCAAAAGATGCAGGCAAGCAGATAGTGATTTCTGAAATTAGTACGTAATGCTCACACTACTACTTTGACAATTCTTTATCTTTCACTTCTTCCCATAAATGCTGTATAAGTCCATCCGCCAGGCCTATTTTAGGTACATAAATTTCAGTGGCTCCCGCCCAGCGCATAACGTTTATATATATCTGTAATGCCGGTACGATCACATCGGCCCTGTCTTCGCGCATTTTATAAACGGATATACGGTCTTCCAGCGAAACATTGCTAAGCTCTTTATAAAAATCTCTTAGCATGTCGAGTGGGAGCGGTTTTGTATCCTTACGTTTGCTAAGCGTATATACTTTATTGATATTGCCCCCGGAACCAATTGCCGTAACTTCTTTAAAGCCTTTTGTTTTATCCTTAATATTATTCTTCATTTCTTCCCAGGCATCTTCACTTACTTTATTTTTTAATAAACGGATCGTACCTATATTATAAGAATCTTTAAACACTAATTTATTATTCGCAAAAAAGGTAAGTTCCGTGCTTCCGCCGCCTACATCGATATAGAGATAGGAATGCTCTTTGTCAAGATTTTCAGCCACATGATTTTCATAAATAAATGAAGCTTCATCACTTCCTGAAATAACCTCTATTTCTATCCCGGTTTCTTTTTTTATCAATGCGATTATTTCCTCAGCATTCGATGAATCACGCATCGCAGAAGTAGCGCAGGCTTTCAAAAATGTAACCTCGTACGCTTCAAGTAAATTGAGGTAAGCTTTCATTGTGTAAATAAGCAGCGTGATCTTTCGATCAGAAATTTTACCGGTATCGAAAACATCAAACCCAAGCCGGAGCGGCACTCTTATTAAAGAAACTTTATTAAAGGATGCTTGTTTTTTTTCATCAAGCGTGACTTCAGAAATAAGTAGCCTTACTGCATTACTTCCAATATCAATTGCTGACAACTTCAAGAGTGATATAGTTTTTCTTTAATAAATAATTGTACGTTTCAATTTGCGAACGTATCTTTTTTTCATTTCCATTTTCTACATATACATTGGAAAGTTCATTGTCTAGTATCCTTGCCTTAACGTTATCACTCAATTGTATTTGAAGCATTTCTTTTAGTTCTTTCTGAATTTCTTTATCAAGTATGGGGCATGCCGCTTCCACGCGATGATCCAGGTTTCTGACCATCCAATCTGCAGAAGAGATAAACACTTTTTCCTTTCCATCATAATGAAAAATAAATATTCTCGCATGCTCCAGGTATTCATCGACTATACTTACTGCTTTAACTTTTTTCTTAAACTTTTTATTTTCGGTGTACATACAGAAGATTCCGCGAACGACCATTCTTATTTTTACCCCGGCCTTTGCCGCATCATAGAGCTTAAGTATTAATTCCTCGTCGCTCAGCGAATTTAGTTTTAAAGTAATTGAAGCATACTTTCCTTCCCGTGCACTTTTAATTTCTTTATCAATAAAAAAATGAATTTGCTTTCGCATGGAAACCGGGCTAACCATTAATGTCTGGCAATTCTTAAGCTGTTGCAGGTCTTTGGGGTTTTCCAGGTAATTGAACATGCGGTTTACATCAGCCATTATATTTCTATCACTGGTAAGGAGACAATGATCTCCATACAGCCTTGCAGTTTTTTCATTGAGGTTGCCTGTGCTTACGAATCCATAATGAACCGTATGATTATTCGTTCTTTTTTTTATAAGACAAAGCTTGGCATGCACTTTCATATTGAGAACACCCAGGAAAACTTTTAC